>JAQGLF010000338.1 GCA_028293025.1 Alphaproteobacteria bacterium | reverse complement strand
AGCCTATGCGGAGCTGCCGCTGGAGATAGGAAGTGGAGGCCTTCTGGCTCTCCGCCACCGTCTGCACCGCCTTGCGGTAGAGCTGCGCCTCCGGATCGTCCTCGCCGGTCGGCTGGCCCTCGAACATATAGCCGCCGTCCTCGGGCTCCTCGGTCACCGCCTGGACGTATTCCGGCCGGCCCTGTGCCTTCCAATGCTCGGCGACCAGGCGGACCTCCTCGTCGGAGACGAACGGGCCGTGGACGCGGGCGATCTGCTTGCCGCCGGGCATGTAGAGCATGTCGCCCTTGCCGAGCAGCTGCTCGGCGCCCTGCTCGCCGAGGATGGTGCGGGAATCGATCTTCGAGGTGACCGCGAAGCTGATCCGGGTCGGCAGATTCGCCTTGATCACGCCGGTGATGACGTCAACCGACGGCCGCTGCGTCGCCATGATCAGGTGGATGCCGGCCGCGCGCGCCTTCTGCGCCAGCCGCTGGATCAGGAACTCGACCTCCTTGCCGGCGGTCATCATCAGATCGGCGAGCTCGTCGACGACGACGACGATCTGCGGCAGGACCTCATATTCGAGCTCCTCCATCTCATATTGGGGCTGGCCGGTCTCGGGATCGTAGCCGGTCTGCACCTTGCGGCCGAGCGACTGGCCCTTGGCCTTGGCCTCGCGCACCTTGGCGTTGAAGCTGGACAGCTGGCGGACGGCGACCGAGGCCATCATCCGGTAGCGTTCCTCCATCTGCTCGACGGTCCATTTGAGCGCGCGGATCGCCTTGGCGGGCTCGGTGACGACCGGGGCGAGCAAATGCGGGATGCCGTCGTAGATGCTGAGCTCGAGCATCTTGGGGTCGATCAGGATCATTTTGCACTGCTCGGGCGTCAGCCGGTAGAGCAGGGACAGGATCATGCAGTTCAAACCGACCGACTTGCCCGAGCCGGTGGTGCCGGCGACGAGCAGGTGCGGCATCGGCGCGAGGTCGGCGACGACCGGATCGCCGGCGATGTTCTTGCCGAGCACGATCGGCAGCTGCGCCACCTGGTCCTCGAAGGCGTGGCTGGCGATCAGCTCCGAAAGGACGACCATCTCGCGCTTAGCGTTGGGCAGCTCGATGCCGATCACGCTGCGGCCCGGGATGGTGGCGACGCGCGCCGACAAAGCCGACATGTTGCGGGCGATGTCGTCGGCGAGCTGGATCACCCGGCTCGCCTTGATGCCGCTGGCTGGCTCCAGCTCGTACATGGTGACGACGGGGCCCGGCCGGACCTCGACGATCTCGCCCTTCACGGAGAAGTCCTCGAGCACCGATTCCAGGAGCCGCGCATTGCGCTCGAGGCTGGCCTTGTCGAGCGTGACGTTGACCGGCGGCGGCGGCGGCGAGAGCAGGTCGAGCGGCGGCAGCTGGTAGGAATCGCCGAGCGCGAGCGAGGCCTGGCGGTCGCGCGGGCTCGATCGCGGCCGCTCCGGCGCCTTCACCCGATCGGCGATGAATGTACGCGGCGGCTCGGCCGGGGCGATCACCGGTGGGCGCGCCGGCCGTGTCGCCGGTTCGGGCAGGGAATCGTCTTCGTGATAGCCGGCGTCGAAGCCCGTCCGCCCGCGGCGGAAGCGCCGCGACAGGATCCAGTCGCGCTCGCCGGGGGTCAGCGCCAGGCCGAACCAGCAGCAGGTCGCGCCGCCGGTGATGGTCAGCACCACCAAAGCGATCCGGAAGGGCTGGACGATGCCGGGCGCGCCGATCGCCGACAGACCCCATTCGGCCAATTTGCCGAGCGACAGGCCGAAGGCGCCGCCCCAGCCGGCCGGCAGTCCATTGACGGCGCCGCCGGAGAGAAGAGCCGCGCCGGCGCCGATCAGGGCCATGCCGAACATGGTCAGCAGCAGGGATTTCAGCCAGCGCGCCGTCTCGACGCCCCGCGCGATCCGGAAGCCCTGCAGCGCGACCAGCGGCAGCAGCAGGAGTCCGACCAGGCCCCAGAGGCTGAGCAGCAGATCCGCAGTCCAGGCGCCGGGCGCGCCGATCCAGTTGAGCACCGGCCCGGCCGCGGCGGTGTTGAGCGACGGATCGGTGGGATGATAGCTGGCCAGCGCCAGCGCGGCGAGCAGAGCGGCCGCGCCCATGCCGCCGCCGATCAGCAGCGACCAGGTCCGCCTGAAGCTCTTCTTCACCCCTGAACGCCATTGCGCCAGCCGCTCGGGCCGTGCCTCTCGCGCCATCGTCGCCGCCATGCCGGCCCCCAAATGTTCCGCTCGATGGTTAATGCGCCCGCGGCGAGTCCGCGGTCAAGCGCTTGGCGTTGCGCGGCTGCATCGGTAGGGGGAGAAAATGGAGCGCAGTGACGTCATCATCCTCGGCGGTGGGCTGATCGGCCTGACGCTCGCCATCGCGCTCGACCGCCACGGCCTCTCCTCGATCGTCATCGACCCCGCCGATCCGGCGAAGATCGCCGCGCCCGCCTTTGACGGCCGCGCCACCGCCATCGCCAGTGCCTCGTGGCGCATGCTGGAGGCGATCGGCGTCGCCCGGTTGCTGGAGGGGGAGGGCTGCCCGATCCGATCGATCCGCGTCAGCGAAGGGCTGGCGCCGGGCGGCATCGTCTTCGAAGTGCCCGCGGATGACGACCCCCTCGGTATCATGGTCGAGAACCGCCGCCTGCGCGCCGTGCTTCGCGACGCAGCCCAAGCGGCGAAGCGGGTCACCCTGCTGATGCCCGCGCGGGCGGCCGACATCGTCCGCGATGCCGCCGGCGTGCGGGTGGCGCTCGACGACGGCCGGGTCGCAACCGCGCCTCTGCTGGTCGGGGCGGAGGGCCGCAACTCGCCGACCCGCGAGGCGGCACAGATCCCTGTCGCCCGCTGGAAATACGATCATGCGGCGATCGTCGTCACCGTCGATCACGCGCTTCACCATGAAAACGCCGCCTACGAGATCTTCTACCCGACCGGCCCGTTCGCGATCCTGCCGATGCTGCCGGGCACCCGCTCGGCGATCGTCTGGTCGTTGCCGGCGGCGGACGCCGCCGCGGTGATCGACCTTCCCGACCGGGCGATGGCGGCCGAGATCGAGAAGAGGATGGGCGGCTTCCTCGGCGCCGTCACCCTCGCCGGACCGCGCTGGACCTATCCTTTGGGCTTCCACCATGCCGCGACGATGACGGCCGAGCGCCTCGTCCTTGCCGGCGACGCCGCCCACGGCATCCACCCGATCGCCGGCCAGGGCCTCAACCTCGGCATGCGCGACGCCGCCACCCTCGCCCAGGTGCTGGTCGAGGGCGCCCGGCGCGGCCTCGACCTCGGCGACGCCCAACTCCTCGCCCGCTACGAGCGCTGGCGCAGCCTCGACACCTTCATGGTCGCCGCCGCCACCGACGGCCTCACCCGCCTCTACGGCGTGCCCGGCGGCGCTGCTTCGGCCGTCCGCCGTTTCGGCATGGGGCTGGTCCAGCGCATCGCTCCGCTCAAGGACCGGTTCATGGCGGAAGCCCGCGGCGAGAGCGGCGACCTGCCCTTATTGCTGCGCGGCCTGCCGATCTGAGTGCGCCTGCCCGGCTTAAATAACTCGCTCATCCTGAGTAGCCGGTGAGCTTGTCGAACCGGCGTATCGAAGGACGCACAGCTCTGGACCGTCCTTCGATACGGGCCTTCGCCAAGCTCGGTCCCACTCAGGATGAGCGGTTCAGTCTTGGCGGGAGAGGCTCCAGGGACCGCGCCTCCTCGACCAGCAGCACCGGCACGCCGTCCCGCACCGGATAGGCGAGGCCCGCCGCTTGCGAGATCAGCTCGCCCGCCTCGGCGTCCCATCTGAGCTTCGTCCGGGTCAGCGGGCAGACCAGGATCTCGAGCAGCTCTTCCCTCATTGCAGGGTCTCCGGCCCCTCCGCCCCGCCCGGCACCATCCGCTGGAATTGCATGAACTGAACGAGCAGGTCGCAGCGGACGGCGATGTCGGGCGCTTCGAGCAGGGCCTGTTTGGAGCCGACGTCGAACGGCGCGATCTGGGCGATGCCGTTGACCAGCATCTCGTCGTCCAGCCGGTTGATCTCGCCCCAGTCGACCGCATAGCCGAGCGCATCGGCATAGCGGCGGGCCTCGCGCTCCAGCTCGGCCCGGTGGGCGATGCCGAGCGGCTCGGGCTCTTCCTGCGCCTCCTCCGGCTCCGCCTCCACCTGGCGATAGAGTGTCTCGACCTTCAGCTCGCGCGCGATCCGGTAGCGGCCGATCCCTTCCAGCACGATGTTCCAGCGGCCGTCGTCGAGCTCGTCGGCCGAAGCGATCCGGCCGAGCCCGCCCATTTCGAACAGAGCCGGCGGCTCGCGCTGGTCGCGGGGCTGGACCATGCCGATCAGCCGTTCGCCGGCGAGCGCGTCGCGCACCATCGCCCGGTAGCGCGGCTCGAAAATGTGCAGGGGAAGATGGGCGCGGGGGAAGAGCAGGGCCCCGGCGAGCGGAAAGACCGGTATCGGCAGCGGCCCGCGCGGCAGCATCAGGTGAAGAGGATCGCCGAGAGCCGCCGGCGCTGCGCCGCCGACCAGGGATCTTCGAGACCGACCACTTCCATGAACTGGAGCAGGCGCTTGCGGGCCGCGCCCTCGTTCCAGGCGCGGTCGCGGCCGATCGATTCGAGCAATTGGTCGGCCGCCGCGTCGCGGTCTCCGGCCGCCATCAGGGCGCCCGCCAGCTCGTAGCGCGCCTCGTGATCGTCGGGATCGGCGGCGATTCGCTGCTCGAGCCCCGCCGTCTCGACATTGGGCCTGGCGACCTCGGCCAGCTCCAGCGCGGCCCGTGCCCTGGCGATGGCGGGATCCTTCGCCGCCGTTTCCGGCGCGCTGTCGAGCAAGGCGCGCGCCTCGTCGGCCTGGCCCGCCGCGATCAGCGCGCGCGCCAGGCCGCCGATCACCTCGCCATTGTCGGGCGCCATTTCGAGCACCTGGCGGAAGATGTTGGCGGCCCGTTCCGCATCGCCGCCGGTCAGCACCTCTTCGGCCATCGCGATCAACGGCTCGATCTCGGCTTCGAGCTGCTGCTCCTCGCCCTCGACGGGGAGTTGGGCGAGGATCTGGTCGAGGATGCGGATCAGCTGGCTCTCGGTCCGCGCCGAGGTCAGGTCGGCGACGAGCTGGCCCTGGAAGATCGCGTAGACGGTGGGGATCGTCTGGACGCGGAATTGCGCCGCGATCACCTTCTGCGCGTCGACGTCGATCTTGACGAGCCTGACGCCGCGGCCGGCATAACCGGCGACCACTTTCTCCAGCACCGGCCCGAGCTGCTTGCAGGGACCGCACCATTCCGCCCAGAAATCGAGGATGACGAGCGCGTTCATCGACGGCTCGACCACGTCGCGCTTGAATGCGTCGAGCGCCTCCTTCTCGGCCGCGCTCATGCCCAGTGTCGCCACGTCTCGATTCTCCGGCAGGGGTGTCTCGCCGCCCCTATGTGGTATCGCGGGGGCACCTGCCAAGCCTCTCCATTGGGGACTTGCCGCTTTACGGACCCCATGCTAGCAGCCGCCGCCTTACCCCCGGCCGCACCGTCGCGGCTCGGCTCGAGAGCGGGCGTAGCTCAGGGGTAGAGCACAACCTTGCCAAGGTTGGGGTCGAGGGTTCGAATCCCTTCGCCCGCTCCATTTTCCTTCAGGCGGCGGAGCCCGACGATGCTTCCCCTGGCATTCCTCTTCCTTGCCGCCGCCGCGCCCGCGCATGTCACGCATCTGCCGCGGGGCACCATCGCGACCGCCAGCGGCCTTCGCATCCATACGCTGAAGCCCGGCGCCGGCCCGCGCCCCGGTCCCGACGACGCGGTGCTGATCGACTATGTCGGCCGCCTGCAGAGCGGCAAGGTCTTCGACCAGGCGAAGCATGCCGGAATGATGGTTTCCGGTACCGTCCCGGGCTTCGGCGAGGCGCTCCGGCTGATGCAGGCGGGCGGCACCTACCGCGTCTGGATTCCGCCCCGGCTCGCCTATGGCGCGGAAGGCGGCGGCGGCGGAATCATCCCGCCGAATGCGACGCTCGACTTCACGATCACCCTCGTCGAGATCGGCCGGGCCGCTCCGCCGGCGCCCGCGCAATAAGGAACGCAACGCCCGCGGTCCCGTTCTCCGGGCGATGAGCAACCAACTCGACACGTCCGAATCGTCCCTGTTCGAGCCGCCGCCGGAGGCCGTCGGCTTCTATGGCGACAGCCTCCGCCTCCTCAACGAATCCGGAATCCCGTTCCTCCTGTCGGGCACCTACGCGCTCGCCTGCTTTACCGGCATCACCCGTCCGACCAAGGATCTCGACGTCTTCTGCAAGCCGAGCGACGCGCCGAAGATCCTCTCCTTCTTCAAGGGCCAGGGCTACGAGATCCAGATCGAGGACGAGCGCTGGATCGGGAAGGTCTGGCGCGGCGACCATTTCTTCGACGTGATCTTCAACATCTCCTCGGCCAGCATTCCGATCACTGAGGACTGGTTTCACGAGGTGCACGAGGCGGAGGTCTACGGGACCAATGTGCGGGTGACGCCGCCGACCCAGTTCATCCTCTCCAAGCTCTTCCTGCAGACGCGCTATCGCTACGACGCGGCGGACATCGTCCACGTCATCCTGGTCAAGCATGACGAGATCGACTGGGAGTGGCTGCTCTCCTCGATGGACCTCTATTGGGAGGTGCTGCTGATCAACATCCTCAATTTCCGCTTCGTCTATCCGACCGAACGGGGCCTCATCCCGCGCTGGCTCTACGACGAGCTGATGACCCGACTGCGCGCGCAGGACGAGATGCCGCCGGCTTCGATCAAGATCTGCCGGGGCCGCCTGATCAGCCCCACCGACTATGTCATCGACGTCACCGAATGGGGCTTCGCCGACGTCGTCGGCAAGGGCGTGGACGAGAAGCATGAACCGCACCACTGAGGCGATCACGCTCGCCGCGATCGGCGACCTCCACGTCACCGAAGACAGCCGGCACCGCTACCGGGACCTGTTCGCGGCGATCTCGGACGAGGCGGACGTGCTCGCCTTGTGCGGCGACCTCACCAATTTCGGCAAGATCGGCGAGGCCGAGATCCTCGCCGAGGATCTGCGCCATTGCACGATCCCGATGGTCGGCGTGCTCGGCAATCACGATCATGAATGCGGCGCGCAGGAGGAGATCGCGAAGATCCTGCAGGAAGCGGGGCTGCGCATGCTCGGCGAGCAGGCGACAGTGATCGAAGGAATCGGCTTCGCCGGGGTCAAGGGTTTCGTCGGCGGCTTCGGCCGGGGCGAGCTCGGCCCCTTCGGCGAGAACGCGATCAAGGCCTTTGTCGACGAATCCCGCGAGGAGGCGCGCAGGCTCGAGAACGCGCTCCGCTCGCTGCGCACCGAGCGGGTGGTGGCGGTGCTCCATTATGCGCCGGTGCCCGACACGGTCGAAGGCGAGCCGCTCGAAATCTACCCGTTCCTCGGATCCTCGCGGCTCGCCCATGCGATCGACCGGTTCGACAATGTGAAGGCGGTGGTCCACGGCCACGCCCATCGCGGCACCTATCGGGGCGCCACGCCCGGCGGCGTCCCGGTCTACAATTGCGCTCGGTTCGTGGTCGAGGAGGCCTTCGGCAGGCAATACGCCTTGCTCGAAATCTAATCCGTCATTGCGAGCATGGCGAGGCAATCCAGTGCTGAGCCCGAAGCAAGCCGCGGAGAATGGATTGCCGCGTCGCTATGCTCCTCGCAATGGCGAGCGAGCGCGATCAGCGCTTCGCCGGCGCGGTCGCGGCGGCGGTGGAGACTTGCGGCGGCGCCTGCGGGGCGTGGGGCGGCTCGAGCAAGGCGGCGGTCTCGATCGTGTCGAGCGCCTGGCGCGCGGCGACGTAGCGGCGCGCCAGGGCGATCCAGTCCTGCGCATTGTCGCGGCCGGGCAGGCGCAGCACCTCGAGCAACGCCACTTCGACCTGGCCGGCGTCGAGCGCGCGCTCGGCCCGGCGCAGCCGGTCGCTC
>JAQGLF010000302.1 GCA_028293025.1 Alphaproteobacteria bacterium | reverse complement strand
GCGCAGGAGCTTTCGCTCTGCTACGATCCGACCAGCGGCCTGGTCGGCGAGTTCGACGAGGGCCAGGCTCTGTTCGACGGCGACAAGCCGTCCGAGGCGACCAACAACATCCTCAAATTCTGCGAGGAGTTCGAGATGTCGGCCCAGCGCACCGTCGGCTTCATGAGCGAGCTCCAGCAGTCCGAGCTGCTGATGGACGGCGAAGTCCAGATCCAGGCCCCGGGGTCGGACCAGCCGGTCGTCTATCGCGGCTTCATGATGGTCAACGAGGAGAAGTTGCGCGAGCTGCGCGGCGACGAGCTGCGCAAGATGAACCAGAACGGCATGCTCCCGCTGATCTTCGCCCATCTCTATTCGATGCAGCTGATGCGCGACGTCTTCGGTAAGCAGGTCGAGCAGGGGAAGGGCCCGCCGATTCCCGGCCTTTCGGGCGGGACGGTCGGCTCCGCCTGATGGCGACCGCCGCGGCGATCGGCAGCCTGGAGCCGGGGCGCTATTCGCGCGTCGCCATCCTGCTCCACTGGGTCATCGCGGCGTTGATCCTCGTCAACCTCTATCTCGGCCTGTTCCACGAGGACATGAGCAAGCCGGTGCGCGCGACGATGATGTTCTACCACAAGGCGATCGGGTTGACCGTGCTCGCGCTGACCTTGCTGCGCCTGGCGTGGCGGCTGGCCCACCGGCCGCCGCCCTATGACGCGGCGCTGAAGGGCTGGGAAGTGGGCGTGGCGCGGGCCACGCATTGGACTTTCTACGCCCTGCTGATCGCCTTGCCCCTGACCGGCTGGCTGCTCGTTTCGACCGGCGGCAAGCCGATCAGCTGGTTCGGGCTGTTCGATATCCCCGCTTTGCCGGTCTCCCATGCCGACGGGCCGCACGATGCGTTCGACACGCTGCACGGCCTGTTCGGCTACGCGATGCTGCTGCTCGTCCTCCTCCACGTCGCCGGCGCGATCCGGCACCAGCTGCGGGGCCACCGCCAGGTCTTCGGCCGGATGGCGCCGTGGCGGGTGCGCTAACCACATAACCGTCATCCCGGACTTGATCCGGGATCAATGAACACGAACCGCGAAGGTCCGGCACCTCCGTGTTCATCGGTCCTGACTTTCGTCAGGATGACGTCGCTTGAGCGCGGAGGTCCATGCGCGCTCAAACGCGGCACGAACGGGCCTTGAAAGCCATTAACCTTTGCCTACATCGGGTTGGACGCGCCGGGCACCCCCCCTTTGCACGGCGTGTTACGCCCCTCGGGGCGTTCCTCCCTGAACCTGGCCACCCCGCGTCCGCGCGGGGTGGTCTTTTTCTTTCCGGCCCAGCTTTTTCGGGCGACTACTGTCCGGGCGCCTATTCCGCCGCGATCGCCTGCGGCGGCTCCAGCGCCTGGCGCGCAAGCGCCTCCGCCACCGATCCGATCAGCCGCGACACGGCGTCGAAACCCGATCCGGGCGAACGCAGGTCCGGCCCCAGATAGAGGGCGCGGTCGATCTCGATCTGAAGGGCGTGCACGCCTTGCGCGGGGCAGCCGTGGCGCTCGGTGATGTGGCCGCCGGCATAAGGAGCGTTGCGGGCCAGAGCGAAGCCGGCGGCGCGGACCGCCCGCTCGGCCGCATTGGTGAGGTCCGGCGCGATGCTGGCGCCGTGGAGGTCGCCGAGCACCACCGTCGCCGCGCCGCCGCCGCGGGGCGGCATCGAATGGCAATCGAGCAGGATGGCGATGCTGAAGCGCCGGTGGGCCGCCGCCAGCGCATCGGCCAGCGCCCGGTGATAGGGGCGATGGATGGTATCGATCCGACGGGCAAGCTCCTCCGCGGACAGGCGCTGGCGCCAGATCGGCCCGGCGCCGGCGATGCGGTCGGGGATGAGGCCGAGGCCGCCGCGAGTCCGTGCGGATTGGAACAGGGCGCTCTCGCGCGGCCGGGGCACGACCAAAGCCGGATCGAGCTCGCGCTCGTCGCGGTTGAGATCGATCTCCGCGCGGGGCGCGTCGGCGATGATCGCGGCCGCGCCCGCCGCCACCGCGCGCCAGACCAGCCGGTCGACCAGCCGGTCCTCGAGCAGCTCGAGCTTGCGCCGCGGCAGGCGCGCGCCGGCGAGCAGGGCCTCCGAATAAGCGCGGCCGGCATGGGGAATGGAGAGCACGACCGGAGAGGCCGGCTGCTGCGGGCCGAGGCAGCGGAAAGGCGGCTGGCGAGGCGAGTCGGCCATTTGCATTTTCAGGGTAAGTAGTCCGCTTTTGGCACGCAATCGCCTTGTCGAAGGATTCAGCCGTGCCGGAGCCGCTCCTACGCTGGAAAAGGCGTGCCGGTTCCGGCATAGATACGCGACCGGCCGCTTTGTGGCGCGGCTTTTCTTCAAGGGGCGCGGATGGTCAGGATCCTGCTGGCGGAGGACGACGGGTCGATGCGGACCTATCTCGCCCGCGCGCTCGAGCGCTCCGGCTATGCCGTGACCGCCGTCGACCGCGGCACCGCCGCTCTGCCCCTGATCGAGAGCGAGACGTTCGACCTGCTCCTCACCGACATCGTCATGCCCGAGATGGATGGGATCGAGCTGGCCCAGAAAGCGGCGGCGATCGCGCCCGACATGCGGGTGATGTTCATCACCGGCTTCGCCGCGGTGGCGCTGAAGGCGGGCAAGGCCGCGCCGTCCGCCAAGATCCTCTCCAAGCCTTTCCACCTGCGCGACCTGGTCGCCGAGGTCGACCGCCTGTTCCAGACCGAGGACCAGCACGGACGGCTCTGAGAGCGGATCGGCGTTCCGCTTCATAAACTATTGATTTTACGGATGTCCCTCCGGGGGGATTTTCAATTCGAACCCTGCCCCCGGCAGGTCCGATTTGAAAAATGGTGGGCGTGGCAAGGATTGAACTTGCGACCCCTGCGATGTCAACACAGTGCTCTACCACTGAGCTACACGCCCACGCGGCCCGCCATGTAGCGAGCGCCGGAACGCGGTGCAACCCGCTCCTGAAGATTGGGCGAGCAGGGCTGAAAGGAAACGGCCGCCGGTGCCGCGGCGGCCGTTTCGCCTTGTCCTCGTCCTACCAGATGCGGACGCGATCCGCGGGCGCGACGTAGAGCTTGTCGCCCGGCTTGATCCCCCAGGCCGCATACCAGGCGTCGACGTTGCGCAGCGGCGCGATCGAGCGGATCTGGCCGGGCGAGTGCGGGTCGCTGACCAGCTGCTGGCGCAGCGCCTCGGGCCGCTGCAGCGTCCGCCACACCTGGCCCCAGCCGAGGAACACCCGCTGGTCGCCGGTATAGCCGCCGATCATCGGGGCTCTCCGGCCGTTCAGCGAGGCGTGATAGGCGTCGAGCGCGATCGAGATGCCGCCGAGATCGCCGATATTCTCGCCCATCGTCGCCTTGCCGTTGATGTGCATGTTCGGGAGGTCGGCGAAGGAATAGGCCTCATATTGGGCACCCAGCCGATCGGCTTGCGCGTTGAACTTGGCGGCATCCTCCGCCGTCCACCAGTCGCGTAGCACGCCGTTGCCGTCGGACTTGCGGCCCTGGTCGTCGAAGCCGTGGCTGATCTCGTGGCCGATCACGCCGCCGATCCCGCCATAATTGACCGCCATGTCGGCCCTGGGGTCGAAGAAGGGCGGCTGCAGGATCGCGGCCGGGAAGACGATCTCGTTGCGGGTGGAATTGTAATAGGCATTCACCGTCTGCGGCGTCATGCCCCATTCGGTCTTGTCGACCGGACCGCCGAGGCGGACGCGGCGATAATTCCACTCGAAGCGGCGCGCTCGCTCGGCATTGCCGACGACGTCGCCCGCCACCGGCTGGAGCAGGCTGTAATCGCGCCACTTGCTCGGATAGCCGACCTTGACGGTGAAATGGTCGAGCTTGGCCAGCGCCTGCTGCTTCGTGTCCGCCCCCATCCAGGTGAGGTTGCGGATGCGGCCGGCGAGCGCCGTGCGCAGATTGCCGACCAATTGCTCCATCTTCGCCTTCGATTCCGGCGGGAAATAGAGCGCGACATAGTCGCGGCCGATCGCCTCGCCGATCGAACCTTCGGTGAAGCCCACAGCCCGCTTCCAGCGCTCGCGCTGCTGCGGCTGGCCGTTGAGGAAATGGCTGCGGAACTCGAACTGCGCATCGACGAAGCGCTTCGAGAGCAGGGGCGCCATCTCGTCGGTCATCCGGAACGCCTCCCACGCCTTCAGCGTGTCGAGGTCGGTATCCGCGAACACCTGCGCGATCCTGGGGAAGGCGGTGTTCTGGGCAACGATCACCCTTTTGCCGTCGCCAAGGTCGGCGGCCTGCCAGTAAGCGGCCCAGGGGAAGGCCGGCGCCAGCGTCTCGAGCTCCGCCAGCGACATCGCATTATAGGTCTTGTCGCGGTCGCGATTCTGGGCGCGGGTCCAGTGCGCCTCTGCGAGCTTCGTCTCCATCCCGACCACCGCCGCCGAGGCGGCTTCAGGGTTGGACCAGCCGGCGAGGCCGAGCATCTGCGCGACATAGGCCTGATAGCGTTCGACCTGCGGCCTGAACTTCGCATCGAGATAGAGATCGCGGTCGCCGAGGCCGAGGCCGCCCTGGCGGATCGACAGCGCATAGACGTCCGGATTCTTGGCGTCGTCGTTGACGCCGGGGCCGAAGAAGCCGGCGCCGAAGCCGGCGACCGAGCGCCCCATGATCCGCGCGACCTCTTCCTTGCTGGTCGCCGCCGCGATCGGCGCGAGGCGCTGGCGCAGCGGCGCGGCATCGAGCCGTTCGATCGCCGGCTCGTCCATATAGCCCTGGTAGAAGATCGCCGCCTTGACCCGGTCGGGATGGGCGGCGTCGGCGGGCTGATAGCCTTCGACGAGCTTGCGCACGCGCACTTCCGAGAGGTCGCGCAGGTTGATGAAGGCGCCCTCCGAGGTCCGGTCCGGACGGATCGTCGTATGATGCGCCCAATCGCCGTTGACGAAATCGAACCAGTCGTCGCCCGGCTTCACGCTGCGATCCATGCCGGCGGTGTCGAAGCCCCAGGCGCCGTAATGGAGCGGCGCGCCGCCCGTGTCGGACGTGGCGCCCGCAGGCGCGCCGCCGGCCGGACCCTGCTCGATCAGCGAGACCATCGAGCAGGCATCGTCGATACAGGGATGCTGCTCCTGGGCGACGGCAGGCGCGGCGGCGGCAAGCGCAATCAGCGAGACGGCGAAGGCGAGGCTCTTCTTCACGGGCATTCTCCAGCAAATCGTTGAAATCGCCCCGTTTCTTCCCCCGGGTGCGGCGCCGGCCTTTTATCGCCCGGCGCGCCGGAAAGCAATCAGTCAGAGCAGATCCGGACGGAAGCGGCGGCGCGCATCGCCAAAGCCCGCGCCGCCGCGATGTTCGGGCCGGAAGCGAGGGCCACCCCCATCCGCCGGTGCCTGCGGGCGACGGGCTTGCCGAAGATGCGGATGTCGACCTCGGCCCCGCCGCCGCCGAGCGCCAAAGCGTCGCCAAGGCCTTCATAGTGGAAATGCTCAGCCTCCTCCTCGGCGAGGATCACCGCCGAGGCGGAGGCAGGGTGGAGCAGGCCGATATGCGGGATCGGCAGGCCGAGCACGGCGCGGGCGTGGAGGTCGAATTCCGACAGGTTCTGCGAGAGGAGGGTGACCATGCCGGTGTCGTGCGGGCGCGGCGACAGCTCGGAGAAGATCACCTCCTCCCCCGCGACGAAAAATTCGACTCCGAACAGGCCGTGGCCGCCGAGATCGTCGACGACCCTGCGGGCCATGTCCTGCGCGTCGTTCAGCGCCTTCTCCGACATCGGGGCCGGCTGCCAGCTCTCCTGATAGTCGCCGCGTTCCTGGCGATGGCCGATCGGCGGGCAGAAGAGGACGCCCTCGCGCGTCCGGATCGTGAGCAGAGTGATCTCATAGTCGAAGCGGACGAACGCCTCGACGATCACCCGCGCGCGGTCGCCGCGCATGTTGGCGACGGCATAATCCCAGGCGCGGCGAAGCTCCTCCCGGTTCCCGACGACCGTCTGGCCCTTGCCGGAGGAGGACATGACCGGCTTCACCACGCAGGGAAAGCCGGTGTGGCGCGCGGCCTCCTCGGCTTCTTCCAGGCTTTCGGCGAAGCCGTAGCGGGAGGTGCGGAGGCCGAGCGGGCCCGCCGCCAGCGCGCGGATGCTGTCGCGATTCATCGTCATCATCGTCGCCCGCGCCGACGGGACGACGATCGTGCCGGCCGCCTCGATCTCCTCCAGTATTTCCGTCCGGATCGCCTCGACCTCGGGCACGACATAGTCCGGGCGGTGCTTCGCCACGACGGCGCGCAGCCTTTCGCCGTCCAGCATCGAGAAGACTTCCGCCTTGTCCGCCACCTGCATCGCCGGCGCGCCGGCATAGGCATCGCAGGCGACGACCCAGGCGCCGAGCCGCTTGGCGGAGATGGCGAACTCCTTCCCCAGCTCGCCCGAGCCGAGGAGAAGGATGCGGGCGATGAAGCTCATCCTGCGCCTCCCAGCAGCTTGCGGCACGCCGCTTCTCCGGTCGGACCGTCGACGGCCGGCACGACCCGCTGCACTTCGAAGCTCTCCTTGCTCTGGGGCATGTAGCGTATGACCTTCTCGACGCCTTTGTCCTCGACGCGATAGGCGATCTCTCTGGAGGAGTCTCCGAGCTCGCCGGCTTCCCGCCGGATCAGCCGCATGCCGTCCCGCATTCCGGCTGCATAGGCCGGACCGGCCGGATCGACGCCGCGGATCGCCATGTTGGCGTCCTGTGTCGCCGAGACATCGAAACCGCGAGTGAAGACGTGCAGCCTTTTCGTCTCGACGCGCGCGCAATGCCCGAACGCGTCGGCAGGGAGGGTGATCGGGCGGCCCGAGGCGGTGATGCTGGCGATTTCGCGCCGCATGTCGAGACCGGTCGCATCGCGAAGCATCTTCACAAACAAGGCCGCGGCAGGCAGGTCCGTCCCCCCCGCCCGCCGGCGCTGCGCCCGGAGCACGTCGTCGAGGTTCAGCCGTCCGTGCGAGGTGGCGCGGATGCGGGTATCGATCAGCAGTGCGAGAAGCTGGCCGCGATCATAGCTGATCCGTTCGAAATTCTCGTCCTGCCAGAACTTGCCCGCTATTTCCGCGGCGGTGGCGGCCCGCGCGGGGGAAGCGGCGTAGCGCGCGAGCACGACATTCTTGTCGGAGAAATAATCGGAAAAGCTCCACAGGCCGCTGCCGAGCAGGATGCGCGCGGCAAGATAATCGTCGAAGCCCTCGCTGAACCAATAATCCCGGCCTTCGTCCTGCTCAGGCAGCCCGCCGAGCAGCCTCGGCACCCAACGATGGTCATATTCGTGGGCGAGGACGCGCGTCGCCTGGTTCAGGTCGAGATTGCCGGTCGAGAGGAGGGAAAAGGCCTCGGTGCGGCCGATGCCGGTATAGGAGGTCGAGCCGGGCATGTCGGGAAGGGGCCACAAGGTGACCAGGAAGCTGCTTGGCCGCTCGCGCCAGAAACGGTGTTCAGCCACCCGGATCCGGTCGATCCGGTCGAGAAATTCGGCGGCAGTAAAAGCCCACTTCCCCTGCACCGCCACGGTCAGCACGGCATCTCCGGAAGCTTTCGAGAGGATTTGCAGGTTTCGGCCGCCGATGCCGACGCTCTCGATCAGATCCTTGAGGCGGCCCGGGCGGCGGCGCAGCGGCTCGAGGTCGGTCGCGAGCTTCCATCCCGCCGGGACAGCGCCCCAGTGGAAACCTACGGGCACCGCCTCGCGGCCTCTAACGGTGGCGAACACACCCTCGCCGTGGAAGAAGAACCAGTCCGGCCGCAAGGTGGGCCGCGCGGTTTCGCTGCGGTCGGCCGCGTCACCCCTCGATTCGACCCTGTAGCGGACGATGAGCGGCGCGCCGGGCTGGTGGCGGATCGTCCGCATATCACCATCGCCCGTGACGGTGCCGCCCTCCACTTTCAAATCGGAGATGTAGCGCCAGAGCTCGGCTGTCCCGGTAAAATGATCGGGAAGCTCGATCGCAGTCGTACCGGTCGGGTTGCCTGTAAAACGGATTTCGACCGCCAGGTTGTGGGAATCGGCGACACCGAGCGAATAATCGATCGGCGCCGGGGATGGGGATTTCGCGGCGAGAAGAAGAAGCGCCGCCGCCGTCAGAACCGCTCGCACCACGCCCATGGCCCCTCCCCGGAACAGCGCGACTATAGGCGCGGCATCATAGGGCGAAATAGTCTTTCAAGCGCGCGATCGTCTCCTCCGCGTCCCGGTGATGGATGAAGATGCCGCCCGCTTCCTCCCAGAGATGCGCGTGCCGCATCTGGTCGTCGACCAGGACGTCGCCGGGCCGGGCGTGATCGCGCTTGTCGCGGGCCAGGGTGGTGACGATGCGGGTGCCGGGAAAATGATGCGCGGCCCAGCGAACCTTCTGGTCGGCCGCCCAATTGCCGCGCGGAAGGCCGGTGAGGATGATCGGATCGAGATGGCGCACCGCATCGAACAGCCGCATCGCGTCCGGGAGGAGCGGAAGCCCGAAATAGAAATCCGGCGCGCTCGCCAGCTTCGCCCAGAACCGCCCCAGGCCGTGGCGCTTCTCGAAGGCGCGCGGCTTCATGCCGAGGATCGCGGTCGCGCCCTTGTCGAAATCGGCGAGGACGCCGTCGCAGTCGAGATAGAGCTGCCGCGCCAAGGGATCAGCGAAAGCGGGCGGGGAGGAGCCTCACCGGCATGGCGCGGTCGAGCGCGCGCCAGCCATGTTCGGCGATGACGTCGTTCGACTCCTTCGCGCGCCGCCCGTCGGCCAGCGACCAGGTGATGTGATAGGTGCTGCCGTCCGGCCGGTCGGTGGTGCCGGCGATCCGGACGACCATCGCCTCCACGCCTTGGCCGTCGTCGGCGCGGCCAAGGATCTCGCCCGATATCTCTTCCGGCAGCGGCGCGTCCGCACACGCTTGCGTCTGCAGCGTGACATGGTCGGCGACGACCTTCTCATAGCGGGGCGGGAATTGTTGCAGCAGCTCCCCGCGCTGGCCGCGGTCGAGCTTCCAGCCGATGACGGTCTCGCCGCGCCCCGCCTGGGCCGCAGCCTCTCGCGCCGTAGGTGCCATGCGCCATCAAAGCGCGGCGGCCGGAGCGGGTTCCCGGCTCGCGCGTTGGGGGCGCAGAGGAGCAGGACATGGGCCGCGAGCGCGAACAGGGCAATAAGGAGCGGGACCTTCCGTCGGACGATCCCGAGATCGAGCGGGAATCGGATGAGAATCGACGTGAGATGGATTCGGTGCCGCCGCCCGGCACCGATCCGCTGCACGAGGGCCCTTAGCGTCTAGCCGCCGAGCCGCTTCTCGAGCGCCGTCTTCTCCGCCTCGGTCATATGCAGGCCGAGCTTGGTGCGCCGCCACAGCACGTCCTCGGCGGTGCGGGCATATTCGCGCTCGACCAGCCACATGAGCTCGCGCTCATAGAGGCCGGCGCCATGGTGGCGGCCGAGATCCTCCAGCCGCGCCGCATCGCCGATCATCTCCCTGAGGCGGGTGCCGTAGGCGCGGGAGAGGCGCAGCATCATGGGGGCAGGCATCCAGCCGGAAAGCTGGTCCAGCCACTCCAGGAAAGCCGGGTAGACGTCGCCGCCTGGCAGCATCCGCCAGCCGGTCGAGCGCCGCCCGTCGATGCCGAGCAGGTCGACCGCTTTCTCGGCGAGGGCGCGGGCGGTGGTGATCTTGCCGCCGAAGACGGAGAGCAGTTTCGGACCTGGCCCCGGGTCCAGCGCGAGATGATAGTCGCGAGTCACCTTCCTGGCGTCGGCGCTGCCGTCGTCGTGGAGCGAACGCACCCCGGAATAGCTCCAGACGACATCGTCCGGCGCCACCTGCTTCATGAAATAGCGGTCGGCCGCCTCGCACAGGTAACGGATCTCTTCGGCGGAGATCTGCGCGTCCTCGGCCCGCGCGACCGGAATGTCGGTGGTGCCGATCAGCGTGAACGTGTCCTCGAAGGGGAGGGCGAACACGACCCGGCCGTCGGGCTGCTGGAGGATGTAGGCGTGGTCGCCGTCCCACAATTTCGGCACCACGATATGGCTGCCTTTGACGAGGCGGAGGCCGTCGCCGCTGGTCGCGCCCAGCCGGCCGAGCACCTCCGTCACCCATGGCCCGGCCGCATTGACGATCGCGCGCGCGGCGGCATTGCGGCCGTCGGACAGCTCGGCTTGCCAGAAATCGCCCTCGCGTCGGGCGGAGAGGAGGGCGGTGCGGGTGGCGATCTCCGCGCCATTCTCCGCCGCGTCGACCGCGTTCAGCACGGTCAGCCGCGAATCGTCGGTCCAGGCGTCCCAATACGTGAGCAGGCGGCGGCGATCCCTGAGCGGCGCCTGCAGCGCGGGCGCGCCGCGCCCGACCCGCCGCGAGCGCGGCAGGCTGCCGCGGATCGCAAAGAGATCGTAGAGGAGGAGCCCTGCGCGGATCAGCCAGTGCGGCCGCATCCCGCGGCCGTGCGGCAGGACGAAGCGGAGCGGCCGCACCACGTGCGGCGCGGTGCGGAGCAGGATCTCGCGCTCGCGCAGCGCCTCGCGGACCAGGCGGAACTGGCGATATTCGAGATAGCGAAGGCCGCCATGGATCAGCTTCGACGAGGCGGAGCTGGTATGGCCGGCAAGGTCGTCCTTCTCGACCAGCAGCACCGAGGCGCCGCGGACCGCCGCGTCGCGCGCGATCGCCGCGCCGTTGATGCCGCCGCCGACGACGAGAAGATCGTAGCTGTCCATCGCCGGCTTGCAGCCTAGCCAGCGCGCGCGCCATAGTCGATGCGAAGGGAGCCGGAATGGGCGACAGGCTGCTCGTCATCGACGAAGGCACGACCAGCACCCGCGCGATGCTGTTCGCCGCCGACGGCGCCTGCCTCGGCCTCGAGCAATGGGAGCTTCGCCAGCACCATCCGGAACCGGGCTGGGTCGAGCATGACGCCGAGGAGATCTGGAACTCCAGCTTGGCCTGCGCGCGCGCCGTCGTCGCGCAGGCGGGCGGCGCGGACCGGATCGCGGCGATCGGCATCGCCAACCAGCGCGAGACGATCCTCTTCTGGAGCCGCAAGACCGGGAGGGCGCTCGCCCCCGCCATCGTCTGGCAGGACCGGCGCACCGCCGCCGCCTGCGAGACGCTGCGCGAGGCGGGGCACGAAGCGGCGGTCCAGGCGAAGACGGGGCTGCTGCTCGATCCCTATTTCAGCGCTTCGAAGATCGCCTGGGCGCTGGAGCATTGGCCGCAGCTTCGCGAGGCAGGCGAGGATCTGTGCGTTGGCACGGTCGAAAGCTGGCTGGTTTTCCGCCTGACCGGCGGGCTTCACGTCTCCGACGCGACCAACGCATCGCGGACCGCGCTGATGGACATCGGCATCGGCGCCTGGGACGATTTCCTGCTCGATTTGTGGGGCGTGCCGCGCCGGGCGCTGCCGGAGATCGTCGACAGCGCCGGCCCGCTCGGCCAGACGCTCGCCGAGCATTTCGGCCGGGCCTTGCCGGTCGCGGGCCTTGCCGGCGATCAGCAGGCGGCGGCGATCGGCCAGGCCTGTTTCGCCGCCGGCGACACCAAGGCGACCTACGGCACCGGCGCCTTCATTCTCACCAATACCGGCGACCGGATGCGGACGAGCCGCCACCGCCTGCTTTCCACCATCGCCTGGCAGCTCGGAGGCGTTCGCAGCTACGCTCTGGAAGGCTCTGTTTTCGTTGCCGGAAGCCTGATCAAATGGCTTCGCGACGATCTCGGGCTGATCGCCGACGCGCGCGAATGCGAGGCGCTGGCGCGCTCGGTCCCCGACAGCGGCGACGTCCAGATCGTGCCGGCGCATAGCGGCCTCGGCGCCCCGCATTGGCGGCCGCTCGCCCGCGGCGCCATTTCCGGCCTCAGCTTCTCGACCGGCCGCGCCCATCTCGTCCGCGCCGCGCTCGAGGCGATGGCGCACCAGACGCACGACCTGATGCTGGCCTTCGCCGCCGACGGCGCGGCCTGGAGCCTGCTTCGGATCGATGGCGGCATGGCGTCAAACGACTGGCTGGCCGAGGATCTGGCGAATATCCTCGATCTCCCGGTCGAGCGGCCCGACTTCGTCGAGACGACCGCGCTTGGGGCGGCGATGCTGGCGGGGGTGGGATGCGGCCTGTTCGGCGGCCTCGAGGAAGCGGCGGCCATGCGGGGCCCGGTCCGCCGCTTCGCCCCCGCGATGAGCGGGGAGGCCCGGATGCGGCGGCTGGACGGCTGGGCGCGCGCGGTCACCGCCGTGCTGGCATCCTCTTAGAGGTTTGCTTTCCGGATCAATATGTTATCAAGGCAGTTCGAAGGCAGCAGGGATGAAGCCGATGGCACGAACGATTCACAAGGTTATTGGGGCCGCTTTGCTCGCGAGCGCCAGCGCAAGCGTCGCCGGCGGATCGGCTCCGGGCCAGTCGCCGGCCCGGCCGGGCGACCTCGTCCTGTACGAGCAGGTCAATTATAACGGCGACGATTATACGATCGACCGGAACAACACCTCCATCCACACCGACTGGAACGTCCGCAGCATCGCCATCCACGCCGGCGACAAATGGGAAATCTGCAATAAGCCGCGTTTCCAGGGAGCCTGCCTGACGCTCACCGAAAGCGTACCGGACGCCTCGACGATCGGCGTGATGGGGCAGGTGCCCTCCGCCCGCCGGCTCGTCGCTCAGCAATAACGAGCCCGGCGCCGCGTCCGGCGGGCGCCTCACCGCTTGTTAAATCTTGCGGGCTATGGCTCCGGCCATGGCCCAGCGCATTCATCTGATCGCCGCCGCGCGCCCCAATTTCATGAAGGTCGCGCCGCTCTGGCACGCGCTCGCCGCCGCACCCGATTTCGAGCCCGTGCTGGTCCATACCGGCCAGCATTACGACGCCAACATGTCGGACGCCTTCTTCGCCGACCTTCGCCTGCCGCAGCCGGAACATCATCTCGGCATCGGCTCTGGCAGCCATGCCGAGCAGACCGGCAGCGTGATGATCGCCTATGAGAAGATCGCGCTCGCCGACCGGCCGGATTGGCTGGTCGTCGTCGGCGACGTCAATTCGACCGCCGCCTGTGCCCTCGTCGGTGCCAAGCTCGGCATTCCGACCGTCCATCTCGAGGCGGGCCTGCGGAGCCGCGACCGGACGATGCCGGAGGAGGTGAACCGGCTCGTCACCGATGCGATCGCGGACGTGCTGTGGACGCCGTCGCCCGACGCCGACGAGAATCTCCTCGCCGAGGGCGTCGCGAAAAGCCGCATCAGCCGCGTCGGCAATATCATGATCGACAGCTTCGAGCTGGTCCGGCCGGCGATCGAGGCGGCGGACGTGCCGGCCGAGCTGAAGCTGGACCGGGGCGGCTATGGCGTGGTGACCTTGCACCGGCCGTCCAATGTCGACGATCCGGCCCAGCTCGCCCGTCTGGTTGACGCCTTGATCGAAGCGCAGCGCGGCCTTCCGCTGGTCTTCCCGGTTCACCCGAGGACGGCGAGGCGCCTCCGCGCCGCTTTGTTCGACAGCCGCCTCGCGCGGGCCGGCGTGACGCTCGTCGAGCCCTTGTCCTATGTCCGCTTCATGAGCCTCGTCACCGCCGCCGCCGCCGCGATCACCGATTCCGGGGGCATCCAGGAGGAGACGACCTATCTCGGCATTCCCTGCCTGACGCTGAGGGACAATACCGAGCGGCCGGTGACGATCGCCGAGGGCACCAACCGGCTGGTCAAGCCGGAGACGCTGGCGATCGAGCTGGAGCTGGCGCTGAAATCGCCGCGGCCCGTCCGCTGTCCGGCGCTTTGGGACGGCAAGACCGCCGGGCGCTGCGTCGCCGATTTGAGGCGCCGCAGCGGCCCTTCGAAACTCCCCTCCGCCGAACGCGGCCCGCTCGGCTTCGCCGCCGACGCCGCCGCGCGGCACGGGCCGATTGAGGAGCGCCGGCGCGCTAGCGGGCGATCCAGCTATCGTCGATCATCCTGATGATCGCCGAGAAATCCTTGCCGCTGCCGCCCAGGCCCTCGGCGAAGCGGGTGTAGAGCTCCTCCGCCGCGCTTCCCATCGGCGTATAGCTGTCGACGCTGCGCGCCGCCTCCATGGCGAGGCGCAGATCCTTCAGCATCAGAGCGGCGGCGAAACCGCCTTCATAGTCGCGATCCGCCGGCGTTGCCGGCCCGACTCCGGGGACGGGGCAATAGCTGGTCAGGGACCAGCATTGGCCGGAAGCCCTGGAGGCGATGTCGAAGAAGGTCTGCGGATCCAGCCCCAATTTCTGGGCGAGGACCATCGTCTCGCAGGTGGCGACCATCGACGCGCCGAGCAGCATGTTGTTGCAGATCTTCGCCGCCTGGCCCGAGCCGGCGCCGCCGGCATGGATCACCGTCTTGCCCATCTTCTCGAGGATCGGCCGCGCCCGCTCGAACGCTTCGCCGCTGCCGCCGACCATGAAAGTGAGCGTGCCCGCATCCGCCGCGGCGATGCCGCCCGAGACCGGCGCGTCGACCATGCGATAGCCGGCGGCGTCGGCCTTCTGGGTCTCCTCCCGCGCGGTGGCGACGTCGATGGTCGAGCAGTCGATCAGGATCGCGGTGGTCAGGGCATGGCCGAGGACGCTGCTTTCATAGACCTCGCGGACATGCTCGCCCGCGGGGAGCATCGTCACCACCGCCTCGGCGTTCTCGACCGCTTCGGCGGCGGACGAGGCGCGGGCGCAGCCATTGTCCCCGGCTTTGGCCAGAGCGGCTTCCGACAGGTCGAACGCGGTCACCTCGTGGCCGGCCTTGACCAGGTTGGCGGCCATCCCGCCGCCCATATTGCCGAGACCAATAAATGCGATGCGTGCCATGCGATTACTCCACTTCATGCCCGGACCCCCCGCTTCGTTCGTCCTGAGCGAAGTCGAAGGGCGGATGTGATGAGTCCGTGCCGGCGCCCCTCGACTTCGCTCGGGACGAACGGCTTCGGGGTGGCGGCCTGCCCTACCGCCCCTTCCAGTCCGCTTTCCTCTTGTCGACGAAGGCGTTCATTCCTTCCTTCTGGTCCTCGGTGCCGAACAGGCCGTGGAACAGCCGCCGCTCGAAGACGATGCCATGGGCAAGGCCGGTTTCGAAGGCGGCCTGGATCATCTCCTTGGTCGCGATGGCGGCGAGTGGGGCCATCCCGGCGATCGCCGCCGCCGTCGCCAGCGCCTCCTCGAGCAGCGTCTCCGCCGGCACGACCCGCGCGACCAGGCCGGCGCGTTCCGCTTCCTCCGCGCCCATCATCCGGCCGGTGAGGCACATCTCCATCGCCTTGGCCTTGCCGACGGCGCGGGTGAGGCG
>JAQGLF010000297.1 GCA_028293025.1 Alphaproteobacteria bacterium | reverse complement strand
TGGGCGCGAAGATCAACGGGCGGGTGATGCCGCTGCGCACGCCGCTCGAAAATGGCGACCAGGTCGAGATCCTGGTCTCCAAGGCGCAGCACCCGCAGCCGGCCTGGCTCAGCTTTGTCGTCACCGGCAAGGCGCGGGCGAAGATCCGCCGCTTCGTCAAATCGAAGGAGCGGGAGGAGACGATCGCGCTCGGCCGCAAGATTTTCGAGGAGATCGTCCAGCGCCTGCCCTCGCCGCCCGGCTGGGAAGCGATCGCCGAAGGGTTGAAGCGGCTCCATTTCCACGACGATTCGAGCCTGATGGAAGCGATCGCGCTGAAGCGCGTCTCCGACGTCGCGGTGATGGAAGCGATGATGCCCGGCTCGACCGGCAAGGACGGGGTCAAGCCGCCGCCGCAGCGCACCGCCATCTCGATCAAGGGCCTGACGCCCGGCGTCGCCTTCCAGCTCGCCGAATGCTGCCATCCGATTCCCGGCGACCGGATCGTCGGCCTGCGCCGCGAAGGCGAGGGGATCGAAGTCCACATGATCGGCTGCGACACGCTTGCCAACGGCGTCGACGCCGACTGGGTCGACCTTGCCTGGGGCGACGAATCCGACGGCGGCACCGCGCGCCTCTGCATCGTCATCAAGAACGAGCCCGGCTCGCTGGCGGTGATTGCCGGCATCCTCGGCAATTACGGCGCCAATATCGTCAGCATGGACCAGGCGAGCCGCGACGGCAGCTTCCACACTTTCCATTTCGACCTCGAAGTCCACGACGTCCATCACCTGATGCGGATCCTCGCGGCGTTGCGGGCGGCCGAGGTCGTGTCGAGCGCCGAACGGCTCTAGCGGAAGGAGGGGAATCATGGCCGATGCACCGCCGCCGATGACCTATGGCGGCTATCTCCAGCTCGACCGCCTGCTGGGCGCGCAAAGTCCCTTGTCCGAAAATCACGACGAATTGCTGTTCGTGATCATCCACCAGACCAAGGAATTGTGGCTGAAGCAGATCCTGCACGAGCTCGACGTCGCCCGCGCGATGATCAAGAGCGACGCCCTGATTCCCGTCCACAAGAGTCTGTCGCGCGTCTCCCGAATCCAGGCAGTGATGACGCTCAGCTGGGACGTGCTCGCGACGATGACGCCCGCCGATTATACCAGCTTCCGCCACGTGCTCGGATCGAGCTCCGGCTTCCAGTCGGCCCAGTTCCGCCAGTTCGAATATCAATTGGGGCTGAAGGACGGCGGCCATCTCCGCTTCCAGGAGGAAGGCTCCGAGGCCTATGCGGCCCTCCTCGCGGCGCTCCACGCGCGAAGCCTGTGGGACGAGGCCAATGCCGCCCTCGCCCGCGCCGGCTTCGCGCTTCCCGCCGAAGTCCTGGAACGCGACTGGAGCGAGCCTTATCGCCCGAACGAAGGGGTCGAGCGCGCCTGGGCCGAAGTCTATCGCGACACCAATCGCTGGTGGCCCTTCTACCAGCTCGCCGAGAAGCTGGTCGACCTCGACGATGCGGTGGCGACTTGGCGGCACCGGCACGCGGTGACGGTGGAGCGGATCATCGGCGCGAAACGCGGCACCGGCGGCACGGCCGGCGTCGCCTATCTTCAATCGACCCTGGGGAAGCGCGCCTTTCCGGAGCTCTGGACGTTGCGCACCCAGCTTTAGCGCGACCTCGTTCCCCCGGCGCGGATCGCCGCGATCTCCTCCCGTGCGATCCGCTCCCGCGCGCCGAGGCTCGGATGATAGCGGAAAATCTGGGGGTCGGTGTCATACTGGCCGAGAAAGCGGCGCCAGAACGGGATCGCCGCGTCGAGGTCGTAGCCCGCCGCAGCCATCAGCCTCAACGCCATCCGGTCGGCCGCTTCCTCGCGCTTCCAGAAGACGCCGGAGCGGATGCCGATCGAGGCGAGCAGCTTGTCGCTGCCGTGCATGGGTGGATGGCCGAGGATGAAATGGCCGAGCTCATGGCCGACGATCAGCGCGAGCTCGTCGTCGCTGCGGACGAAGTCGAGCATCGCCGTGGTGACGATCACGTCATGACCGTTGGAGAAGGCGTTGACCTTCGGGTTGCGGGCGAGGCGGACGCGCCCGAAGCAGCCCGGCACCGAGCCGAGCGCCACCTCCATCTCGCGCCCGTCGCGCAGCACCCTCAGCCGCGCCGGCCCCTGCCGAAGCGCGTCGTCGAGCCGGGCTTCGCCCGCCTCCGCCATCGGCCGCCATTTATCGGGGTCCCGCGCCGCGACCTGCGCCGCGGGGGACGGAAAGGCCTGATCGTTGACGGCGAGGAGGACGTCTCCGGCCCTCAGACCGGCCTGTGCCGCGGGGGTGCCGGCAAGGACGATCAGCACGCCCGGGCCGCGGTCGAGGCCGTAGCGCCGGATCATCGGCGCCCGGTCCGCCGGCAGATATTCGGCGAGATGGTGGAAGACGAGGCCGGTCAGCGGATAGAGCGTCGGGCACAGGCCCCTCCCGGCCAAAGCCAGCCGATAGCCGATGGCGGCGACCCGGGCGTCGGCCTGCCGAAGCGTCGTCGTCCGGGAGGCGGCCGCTTCCAGTGGCGCCGGCTGGGTGGTGACCGGCGAGGCGGCGACGGCCGCAGCGGCGAGGAGGATCGCGGGGGAGAAAAGGCGCATGGCCCGCTCGATCAAATGACACAAGAAATTGGCCGGATGAAGCTGAACTTCATCCGGCCAATTCATTCAGACCGCGAGCGGCAGACCCGGTTACGGGCTGTGCGGCAGGTCGTGATTCTTGTGCGTCGCCGCCAGAATGCCGAGGATGATCGCGACAACCGCGATCAACGGAATGATGAAGCCACCGCGAAGCTCGCTGCCGCTCACATTCTCACCGGCCGGCGCCACCTCGGTGGCCGCTGGCGCAGCCTGTTGCGCAGCGGCGATCGTCGGTGTCGCCATCAAAGCAACCGATGCGGTCGCAGCAATTATTCCCTTGAAACCCACGTCAGCTTCTCCCTTCGTACTCGATTCTGATCTTCTCGATTTCGAGTTCTACCTAATCGAGGCATGCTTGGCTGTCTACCCCGAAATGATCCCGTCCGAAATCCCCGAAGCACCCCGTAAGGCGATGAGCGTTTACGAAGCCTGAAGCCGAACGCCACGTCCGGGAAAAGGTTCAACGGCTTCGAACCTCCGCGGCCGGCTGTTGCAAAAAAGCGACACCCGGAGTCGGTCGCGCCCGAATCGTTGCCCGGAAACATATTTTGTTTCAGGGGGTTCGCGAAACGCTTCGGGGAGGGGTGCATGGCACCGGGTTCGCGCCTTCGGCGCCTGTTGACGATCGCCGCGGCGATGCTGATCGCCGCCGCTTCGCTACCGGCCGCGGCGGCGGTCAGAATCACCTTTTATTCCAAGGAACTGGGCACGACCTTTCCGCATGCCTTCGTCACCATGGACGGGACGCTCGACCGCAGCGGCGAGCGAATCAATGTCGATTACGGCTTCACCGCCAAATCGGTGACGCCCGCGATCCTGTTCGGCGCGGTGAAGGGGGAGGTGGTCTCCGACAATGGTGCGTCCTACATCCGCGCCAGCGACAAGCATTTCACGCTCACCTTGTCCGACGCGGATTACGACCGGGTGATCGGCGTCGTCGCCCGCTGGCGGAGCCTCGCCCAGCCGTCCTACGACCTCGACAAGCGCAACTGCATCCATTTCGTCGCCGACATCGCCGCCGGCCTGGGGATGAAGGTCGAGACGCCCAAGAAGCTGATGAAGAAACCCCGCTCCTATCTCAACATGCTGACCGACACGAACCGGCCGTGGCTGGTGGAGCACCGCGCGGTCTTCTATCCCCCGAAATAGCGTCCGCTTGACAATCCTGCGCCGGTTCAATCTAGCCGAACCGGGAGCGGCGGCTTTCATCCCCCATTTCGAATCCTCCATTTCGACCGGCCAGAGCGAGAGTGAATGAGCGCGCGCAGCAGTGAACGGATCGTCGTCGTCGGTCTCGGCTATGTCGGGCTGCCGCTCGCCGTGGCGCTCGCCCGCAGCTTCGACGTCACCGGGCTCGATATCGACGCCGGGCGGGTGGAGCAGCTGAAGCAGGGGATCGACCGGACCAACGAGGTCGCGCCGGACGTGCTGGCGGCTTCGGCCCTGAAGCTGACCAGCCGGCCCGAGGAGGGCCGCGGCGCCGACGTCTACATCGTCACCGTGCCGACGCCGGTCGACGCCGACAATCGGCCGGATCTGGGGCCGGTGATCAGCGCCACCCGCTCCGTCGCCGGGCTGATCGACCCCGAGCGCGCGCCGGTGATCGTCTACGAGAGCACCGTCTATCCGGGCGTGACCGAAGAGATATGCGGGCCGCTGATCGAGCAGGTCTCGGGGCTGGTGCGCGGCCGCGATTTCTTCCTCGGCTATTCGCCCGAGCGGATCAATCCGGGCGACCGCGAGCATACAGTCGACCGCATCGTCAAGGTGATCGCCGGCGAGAATGAGGAGGTGACGGAGCGCCTCGCCGCCATTTACGGCGCCGTCACCTCGGCAGGAATCTTCCGCGCCCGCTCGATCAAGACCGCCGAGGCGGCGAAGGTGATCGAGAATGCCCAGCGCGACATCAACATCGCCTTCATCAACGAGATCACCCAGATCTTCGCGAAGCTCGACATCTCCATCTGGGACGTGCTCGAGGCCGCCGGCACCAAATGGAACTTCCTGAAGTTCCAGCCGGGCCTGGTCGGCGGCCACTGCATCGGCGTCGACCCCTATTATCTGAGCTTCCGCGCCCAGCAACTCGGGATCGAACCGAACGTGATCCTCTCCGGACGCGCGACCAACGACCGGATGGGCGCCTGGATCGCCGACCAGCTCCACGCCCGGCGCGGCGGCCTGCCCGGCTCGGCCCTGGTCATGGGCCTCACCTTCAAGGAGAATGTGCCGGACCTGCGCAACAGCCGCGTCATCGACCTGATCCGCCGGCTGCAGGCGCTGGGGCACGACGTCACCGTCCACGATCCGCATGCGGATCCGGCGGAGGCGCGGCATGAATATGGGCTGGAGCTTGCCGCGGACGCGCTCGACCGGCGCTACGATCTGGTCGCCGTCGCCGTCCCCCATGCGGCTTATGGCCAGCTTGCCGACGAAAGTCTGGCCGAACTTGCGGCCGAGGGCGGCCTCCTCGCCGACCTCAAGAATCTCTATGCGGACCGCAGCCTGGCCGGCGTCGAGCGCTGGAGCCTCTGACCCCGGACTCAGAGCCGGTGATAGCGGCGGTACCAGTCGACGAAGCGCGGAATGCCCTCCTCGATCCGGGTCTTCGGCTCGAAGCCGAGATCGCGCTGGATCGCGCTGATGTCGGCATAGGTGTCGCGCACGTCGCCGGGCTGCATCGGCATCAGCCTCTTCTCCGCCTTGCGGCCGCAGGCCTCCTCGAGCAATTCGATCATCCGGCTGAGCTCCTCGGAGCGATGGTTGCCGATATTGTAGAGCCGGTGCGGCCCTTTGCTGCCGCCCGCTTTCTCGGCGCCGTCATCGGGCGGCGGATTGTCGAGGCAGGCGACGATGCCGGTGACGATGTCGTCGATATAGGTGAAGTCGCGGCGCATATTGCCCTCGCCGAAGACCTGGATCGGTTCGCCGGCGAAGATCGCCTTGGCGAAGAGCCACATCGCCATGTCCGGCCGGCCCCACGGCCCGTAGACGGTGAAGAACCTCAAACCGGTCTGCGGCAGCCGATAGAGATGGGCATAAGTCTCGCTGATCAGCTCGTCCGCCTTCTTGGTCGCGGCGTAGAGGGAGAGCGGGTGATCGACCCGGTCCTCGACCCGGAAGGGCAGAATCTCGTTGCCGCCATAGACCGAGGAGGAGGAGGCATAGACCAGGTGCGGCGACTGCCGGTGCCGCGCCAGCTCGAGCATGTTGAGATGTCCGACCAGGTTCGAATGGACGTAGGCGTGGGGATTCTCGATCGAATAGCGCACGCCCGCCTGGGCGCCGAGATGGACGATGCCGTCGAAGCGCTCGCCGGCGACCGCTTCCTGCAGCGCGTCGTTGCCGGCGAAATCGACCTGGATGAAGCGGAAGCCGTTGTGGCGGCGGGCGAGCTCGGCGAGCCGGTCCCGCTTCAATTCGACGCTGTAATAATCGTTGACGTTGTCGATCCCGATCACCTCCTCGCCGCGGGCAAGCAGGCGCTCGCTGACATGGAAGCCGATGAAGCCGGCCGCGCCGGTGACGAGGATGGTCATGAAATCTGCCCGAAAGGATGGTTCGGGCGCCGCTTAGACGATCGCGGGGTTCGAACTCAACGCGCTAAATCCATGGCCCCCGCAACGGACAGGGTCCGGCACAACGGCAGAGCCTAAGGCGGACAGTGGATTCCCCGCAACGGAAACAGCCAGCCTCTACAACAGGACCGGCGGCTCTCTTTCCGAGCCCGTGGTGCTCAACTTCGCCGTCATCAAGGGAGTGCGCCATGATCTACACGCCGCAGCACCAGCATGTTCTCCAGAACGAGCCGTGCCGCTATTGTCGCCGCCCATCCCAAGGGTGACAGGATTCCATAGAGGCGCGCCCAGCCCGTGCCTCCGCGCGCGACGTAGTCCGCTTCCGCGAACCGCGCCTCGAGCCCCTCCTCCCGCGCCCACCGCAGCATCTGTCGGCGCGTAGGGTAGCTGGTGATCTGCATCTGCTCCCGATTGGCGGCAAGGACCGAGCGCCGGTCCATGCCCCTTTGCCGATCGCCCCTGAACCCAAGGAACGCCATGGCCTTGAGCCAGGCAGGATAGCGGCACAGCACGGGAAAGGGAACGTTGATGTGACCTTCCATCAATGGCACCCATCGGCCGGGGTAGATATGCGCGCTCGTTCCACCCGGCTTCAGAACGCGGCGAATTTCGGCGAAAACGGCTTGGCGGTCATCAACATGCTCCAGCACCTCGACGCTGAGGACATGATCGAACGTCGCATCGGGGTAGGGCAGGCGATAGGGCTTCAACGTCGAGACGGACAGTCGGCCAGCCACCTCGGGCGGCGGAGAGGAATTTTCCCAATAAAGGGGTGCATCCCTGCCCCAATATTCGTAGATGTCGGTCCCCTGAGCGTCATAGCCGAGGCCAAGCAGGGCGCTGACGCCATGGCCGACACCGCAGCCGAAATCGAGGATGGCGGCGCCTGGGCGGATGGGCCCCTGGCAGGCCTGAAGCAGCGCCAGCAGCGGGCGAACGCCCCCTTCAGGGTCGGTTCCCTCAGCCTTTCCCAGTCCGGCCTGGGAGGCGATCAAGCTTTCGAGTTTCATGGTGCGGGAGGCCTAAAAGAATCGCGAGATTGGCCGCAAGCGATTATCGCATAACGGTCGATAATCTGAAAGGAATCCGCCCCCAAATATCGGGACGCGACCTCAGGCTCGGCACCTGTGGCGATTTGGCTGGGGTTCTACAGCTTACGGTCGGGTCGAGCCGTGGGGTTCTTCACAGGCTGTCTTGCCCGCAGAGAGAACCGGACAGATGCGAACTGCCGAGTGTCGCCGCTGAGACTTCGGGACCCTCGCCAAGCGGCGATCAGGCCATGCTGAGGATGCGGTCGACGGTGGCGGCGAGGGAGTCCTGCCAGGGCGGCGCGCGATAGCCGAAGGTCGCGGCGAAGAGATCGGAGCTCAGCCGGCTATTGAGTGGGCGGCGCGCTTTGGCCGCCCATTGCGCGCTCGGAATGCCCCTAATCTCCGCGGACGGACCGCCGCGGGCGCGGCTGAGCGCGAAAATCTGACGGGCGAAGTCGGCCCAGCTGGCGGCGCCGGCGCCGGCAAGATGATAGGTTGCTCCCGGCCCGCAGGCCGGATCGCGACGCCACGCGGAGAGGATCGCGAGCAGACCGTCCGCCAGATCGAGTGCGGACGTCGGATTGCCGATCTGGTCGTCGACGACCTGCAACTGGGACCGCCTCCGCGCCAGGTTCAGCATCGTCTTCACGAAATTGCTTCCGAACGGGCTGTAGACCCAGGCGGTGCGGACGATCGCGTGATCGGGCAGGGCCTCTCGTACCCGTTGCTCGCCGTCGAGCTTGCTGCGACCATAGACGCCGACCGGACCGGTCGGATCCTCTTCGCGCCGCGGCTGGTCGCCGCTCCCGTCGAAGACATAGTCGGTCGAGACATGGATCAAGCGCGCGCCCGCCGCGCCCGCCGCCTCGGCCAGCACGCCCGGGGCGACGGCGTTGACCGCCCAGGCAGCGTCCGGCTCCTCTTCGGCTTCGTCAACGGCGGTATAGGCCGCGGCATTGATCACCACTCCCGCCCCGCTCGCGGCGACCGTGCGCCGGAGGCTCTCCGGATCGCGCAGGTCGAGCTCCGGCCGGCCGGCGAAGACCAGAGCCTCGCCCGCCAGCCGGCCGCGCTCGGCGAGGCTGAGGGCGAGCTGTCCGCTCCGCCCGATGACCAGAGCCGGCCGGCTCAACCCCGCGGCTCGTAGCGGAAGGCCGGCCCCACATCGGCGAGGAGGGGCGCGGTCCGGTCCTTGTCGGAGACGATCGGCGTCGTCCCGGCGAACGGCCATTCGATGCCGATGGCGGGATCCTCGAAGCGGATCGAGCGGTCATGCTCGCGCGAATAGGGCGCGGACACCTTGTAGAGCACTTCGCAATCGGGCTCGAGCGTGACGAAGCCGTGCGCGAACCCCTCCGGCACGTAGATCTGGTTCCAGTCCGCTGCCGAGATGGTGAGGCCCACCCATCCGCCGAATGTGGGCGAGCCGTGGCGGATATCGACGGCGACATCGAAAATCGCTCCCCGCGTCACCCGCACGAGCTTTGCCTGGGCGAAGGGCGGCTCCTGATAATGGAGGCCGCGCAGCACCCCGGCTTCAGCCGAATAGCTGTGATTGTCCTGGACGAAGCCGACGTCGATTCCTTCCGCGGCGAGCGCGGCCGCGTTCCAAACCTCGGAGAAGAAGCCGCGATGATCGCCATGGCGGGCAGGGATGATTTCCGCCAGATCCGGGATGCCGAGGCGACGTATCTTCATCAACTCTCCTCTCAATTATCACGATGTCCCGCCCGCATCGCGGTTCGCCTGCCTGCCGGCCTGTAAGTCGCGACGGACCGCAGACCCGCCGACGTTATTTCTCCGCTGCCGAATCGGATCAGGACGCCGCCTGCCTGTCGGCACGACGCGGCGCCGCGCCGAGCCGCTCACCGGCATATTTCTTCTCCTGCAGCGGCCGCCACCAATCCTCCCTGGCAAGATACCAGTCGATGGTCTTCGCCAGGCCGCTCTCGAAGCTTTCCTTCGCCTGCCAGCCGAGCTCGCTTTCCGCCTTGGACGGGTCGATCGCGTAGCGCCTGTCATGCCCGGGCCGGTCGGCGACAAAGGTGACCAGCTCCTCATGAAGCTGCCCGCCCGGCCGCGGCTTCCGTTCGTCGAGCAGCCGGCAGATGGTGCGAACGACGTCGAGGTTGGTGCGCTCGGCGCGGCCGCCGATCAGATAGGTTTCGCCGGCTCGTCCGTCGCTGACGATGCTGTCGAGCGCCCGCGCGTGATCCTCGACGTACAGCCAGTCCCGCACATTGGCGCCCTCGCCGTAGACCGGGAGGGGAAGCTCGTGCAGCGCATTGAGGATGACGAGCGGGATGAGCTTTTCCGGGAAATGATAGGGTCCGTAATTGTTCGAGCAGTTCGATACGATCGTCGGCAGGCCGTAGGTATGGCCCCAGGCGCGGACGAGATGGTCCGACGAAGCTTTGGAAGCGGAATAAGGCGACGAGGGATCATAGGGCGTCGCTTCGCTGAACAGGCCGCCGTCGAAGGGAAGGTCGCCGAACACCTCGTCGGTGGAGATATGGTGGAAGCGGAAGCGCCGCGCTTTCTCGCCGTCCAGGCCGCGCCAATAACCGAGCGCCGCCTGCAGCAGGCGGAAGGTACCGACGATATTGGTCTCGATGAAGTCGCCCGGCCCGTCGATCGAACGGTCGACATGACTTTCGGCGGCGAGGTGCATGATCGCATCCGGCCGTTCTTCGGCGAGCAGTTGCGAGATCAGGGCGCCAGCGCCGATATCCCCTCGCACGAAGCGATAATTGGGATCGGCCTCGATCTCCGCCAGCGAGGCAAGGTTGCCCGCATAAGTCAGCTTGTCGAGATTGACCACGCGCGTGTCGCTGCGTCCGATCAAATGGCGGCAGACGGCCGAGCCGATGAAGCCGGCGCCGCCGGTAACGAGGATCGTCCGCCTCGCCATCAATAGCTCCGCCCGCTTGTCTCCGGCACCGGGGGCATCCGCCCCTCCGCCACGCGCCGTCTCAGGAAGGTCGCATAGTCTGACTTGCCCATCCGGTCGGCGGCGGCGAGCAATTGCTCGTCGGTCAGGTAGCCGAAATCATAGGCGATCTCTTCCGGCGACATCACCTTGATGCCCTGCCTCTGCTCGACCGTGCGGACGAAAGCGGAGGCGTCGTGAAGGCTGTCATGGGTGCCGGTGTCGAGCCAGGCGAAGCCGCGGCCGAGGCGGGTGACGCGCAGCCGGCCCTGTTCGAGATAGGTCCGGTTGACGTCGGTGATCTCAAGCTCGCCCCGGGCAGACGGCTGCACCGCGGCGGCGATGTCGAGCACGTCGTTGTCGTAGAAATAAAGGCCGGTCACCGCCCAGCTGGAGGCCGGGTTCGCCGGTTTCTCGACGATCTCGGTGGCTTCGCCCGTCTCGGCGTCGAACGAGACGACGCCATATCGCTCCGGATCCTCGACATGATAAGCGAAGACGGTGGCGCCGCCGTCCCGGCTCGCCGCCTCCCGGCAATGCGCGGAGAGGCCGGCGCCGAAGAAGATGTTATCGCCGAGGATCAGGGCGACGCTGTCGCTGCCGACGAAATCCCGGCCGATGATGAAGGCCTGCGCCAGCCCTTCCGGCCGCGGCTGCTCGGCATAAGCGAGCGAGATCCCCATCGCCGAGCCGTCGCCGAGCAAGGTGCGAAGGTGCGGCAGATCGTGCGGGGTCGAGATGATCAGGATTTCGCGAATGCCGGCGAGCATCAGGGTCGCCAGCGGATAATAGATCATCGGCTTGTCGTAGACCGGCAGCAGCTGCTTGGAGACGGCCAGCGTCACCGGATAAAGCCGGGTGCCGCTGCCGCCTGCGAGGATGATGCCCTTCAACCGTCCCTCCGAAGCGATGCTTGCCGATGCGGTGTCGAGAGCCGCTCTTTATCCCGCTCGGGTGATTAACCCGATCATCGCCTTTGCCCAAGGCCCATTCCTCCGGCACGACGAGCTCGGATCGTCTCCGTTATCGCTGAAGCCGCCCCATGACGAGAATCGCCGACGACGCTGATCAGCCGGCGCGCGGACTGCGGTTTGGCCAGGTTTGCCGCCGTCGAGGCAAGCGGCCCCGACTAAGGCGAGAAGGGCCGGCCCGCCTACCGCGAAAGATATTCAGCGTAGCATAGATGCCGCAAAACATGTTAGATGCTTGCGACCAAGTCAGTTCACCCGCCCCGCATTGCGACGTTACAATGGCGGGAACGATGGAATTAGCGTTCTTAAAGTATCGCGTTCCACTTGGCACTAGAGGAGGGGATTCCTATGATAAAGCATACAAATAGACTGATTCCGCTGGTCGCGATCGCGACGCTTGGCCTCGGCTATGCTGCGCCGGCTTACGCCCAGGCGACTCGCACCTGGGTTTCGGGCGTCGGCGACGACGCCAATCCGTGCAGCCGAACCGCGCCGTGCAAGACTTTCGCCGGCGCCATCTCCAAGACGGCCGCGGGCGGCGAGATCAACTGCATCGATCCGGGCGGCTTCGGCGCCGTCACGATCACCAAGGCGCTGACGATCGATTGTCATTACACCGAGGGCGGCGTGCTGGCCGGGGGTAACGGCATCGTCGTCAATGCCGGCGCGACCGATGAGGTCGTCCTGAGAGGCCTCGACATCTTCGGTGTCACCCCGCCGTCGAACGGCGTTCGCTTCATCGCCGGCGGTGCGCTTCTCATCGAGGATTGCGTCATCCGCCGCTTCAACGCGGCGAACAGCTTCGGCATCTCCTTCCAGCCGAGCGCCGCGTCCAAGCTCTTCGTCACCAACACGATGATCACTCAGAACGGCAATGGCGCCACGGGCGGTGGCATTCTTGTCCAGCCGACCGGCGCCGCGGGCAGCGCCCGGGTCCAGTTGGTCAACGTGAACGTACTGAGCAATGCCAATAGCGGTTTCCGGCTCGACACGACCGGTAACACCGCTCCAGCGGGAGTCTCGGTGGTGCTCGATCAGAGCTCCTTCTCGGGCAATGCCGATGGCATCTTCGTGAATACGCCCGTCGGCACGACGGCCGCGGTCGTGCTGCTGACCAATTCGGATGTTGCGAATAATAGCGCGACTGGCATCAGCGCCGCCGGCGCCGTCACGAGGATCCGGGTCGGCAATACGTCGATTCACGGCAATACGACCGGCCTTTCCTTCGGCGGAAGCGGCATCATCAACACGTACGGAGACAATCGCCTGAACGGCAACGGCACCGACGGGCTCTTCACCGCGCCCGCGATAGCGAAGCAGTAACTTACCTCACGGCCTCGAGCCCGGCACCCCTCGGGGGGCCGGGCTCGACGAGCGCCAGGGGGCCGTTTCCCTCACGCGCAACAAAGAGGGCCTGGACCAAGCCATCGGCCTTTGTCACGGTGGG
>JAQGLF010000294.1 GCA_028293025.1 Alphaproteobacteria bacterium | reverse complement strand
TCTCGGTGACGGTGGCGACGGTCGAGCGCGGGTTGCGGCTGGTCGTCTTCTGCTCGATCGAGATGGCGGGGGAGAGGCCCTCGATATGATCGACGTCGGGCTTCTGCATCATCTCGAGGAACTGGCGCGCATAGGCGCTCAGCGACTCGACGTAGCGCCGCTGCCCCTCGGCATAGATGGTGTCGAAGGCGAGCGAGCTCTTGCCCGAGCCGGACAGGCCGGTGATGACCGTCAGCGCGTTCTTGGGGATGTCGACGTCGACCCCCTTCAGATTGTGCTCGCGCGCGCCTCTTACGCTTATGTGAGTCAGCATGGCCGTTCCAGATTTGTTCTCAAGGTAAAGGGGAGCGCGAGGAAGGTCAACGCGGCTGCCCCGGAGATGGGTGCGGGGGCGGCGCGAGGCAAGTGGCGGGGCGTTCGCAACCGCGCCGATTCCGCCGGTTTTGTATCCCCGATCCGGTCCAATCTCCTTTTTGATCGTCAAACGAATCGGCCTAGCCTGTTCCCTCGGGCTGCTCGAGAATCGTGGGGGCGATTCTTCCGGTCATTTTCACATCGCGCCCCCGGCGCCGGCGCTTGCCCGGAAGAAGGAGGGGGATGATGAACACTTTGCGCCTTTCGTGCAGCGTGGCGGCTCTTGCCACCGCTGCGGTCCTTGCCGCTTATGCGTCGAACGGCGCCGCCGCGCCGCGCGCCAAGGCCAATACGGTGGTGACCCAGGCCGACCAGCGCGCGACGCAGGTCAATCCCAACGTGATCCTGCAGCTGACGCCTTTGCGCAAGTCGATCACGGCGCTGACGCCCGCCGAGCTGGCGAGCCTGCGCAAGGGCTATGCGCAGATGATCGCCTGGAACAGCGCGCCGCACGGCAGCGCCAATTTCAAGCGCAGCCTGATTTACTGGGCGAACATGCACTCCTATTTCGGCAATGGCTGCGCCGGCGCGGGCGGTCTCGGCGCCGCGGGAATGAGCGGCCTGTCGGCGCAAAATCCGACGACGCCGGACGAGCACACGACCTGGTGCACCTGCCAGCACGGCACCATCCAGTTCCTGACCTGGCACCGCATGTACCTCTATTATTTCGAGAAGGTGCTGCAGACGGCGGCCGGCAATCCGAGCCTGAGGCTGCCATATTGGGATTATGAGACGGACGGGCATATCCCGGCCGCCTATCGCAGCCCGACCTATGTGCTGAACGGCGCGACGGTCCCGAACCCGCTCTACATCGCCAACCGCAAGTCGACGCTCAATGCCGGCACCGCGACGCTGACGGCGGCCGTGGTCTCGACCGCGGGCGCGATGCCGGCGACCAGCTATTCGCCGTTCAACAGCGCGATCGAGCAGACGCCGCACGGCTCGGTCCACTGCGCGACTGGCGTCGGCGGCTGCCCGACCGGCTATATGGGCGCCGTGCCCGCGGCCGGGAACGACCCGATCTTCTACAGCCACCACGCCAATATCGACCGGCTCTACGAGTGCTGGCTGAAGGTCAGCCCGGCCCAGCGCCTGCCGAGCGGAGCAACGCTCACCGCCCATTTCAGCTTCATCGACGGCGCCGGCAACCTGGTCAATCGCCAGGTCGCCGACATGAAGACCGTCCAGCAGCTCGGCTATAATTATACCGCGGGCGGCGGCTGTCCGAAGATCCTGATCGCCAAGCCGATCCTGTTGCAGGACCAGCCCTGGAAGGTGATTCCCCTGCTCGGGCCGACCGAGCTTCCCGCCGGCACGACCAGCGTGCCGGTGCGGCTCGCGCCGGAGCTTCGCATGGTCCGCCGCGTCGGGGCGGCCGCCAACGCGACGCCCGCACGGCAGGCGACCCTCGTCCTCGAAGGGGTTGCCGCCGATACGCCCGGCGTGATGGTCGAGGTCGCGCTGCAGGGAGCGAACGGCCGCCGCATCCCGATCGGCGTCGTCAATGGCTTCAACGACACCGCGCCGCACCACGATATGGCCGGGATGGCGCCGACCGACCGCAAGGCGTTCGACGCGACGGCGGCGCTGCAGGCGCTCGGCGGCGCCGACAATGCGCAGCTGGTCCTGGAGCCGACCACCGGCGTGACCGGCGGCGCCAACCTGACCACGACCCCCCGCGCCGGCATCCACGTCAGCGCGGTACGGATCGAGCTGCGCTGAGGCCGATGGGAAAAGAGGGGCTGCAGCAGGCCGGGCGGCCGCTGCGGCCGCTCCTTCGGCGCTCGTTCAGGGCCGATCAATCCCCGTGGGACCTGAGCGGGTTCCGGGGGCGTGGCCGTGAAGGAGTCGGCGATGCACAGGATGTGGATGGCGGCCATGGCCGCGGCGCTGCAGCTCGCGAGCCCGGCCGTCGCGCATGAGGCCGGCAACGGCGCGATGCTCGCAGGACCGACGATCCTGAGCCGGGGCCGGACGGTCGTGCCGGTGCGGCTGGGTCCGAATGTCGCTGCGGGCGCTGCGCATGCGATGCTGGTGATCGACGGGCTCGCTTACGATGCGCCGCCGGGCGTGCTCTACGAAGTCTCGCTCCAGGCGCCGAACGGCCGCCGCGCACCGCTCGGCGTGATCAGCTTCTACAACCGCACCGCGCCCGGCTACGGCGCCGCCCCGGCCGGCCCTGAGGACAGACGCAGGTTCGACGCCACCGACGCTTTGCGCCGCCTCGGCGGCCGGGCCTCGGCTCTGGTGTTCGAGCCGAGCGCCGGCGTCACCGGCCCCGGCATCGCCGCCGCCGCCAACCCCGCCGCCCGCGTCCGCTTCGCCTCGGTGCGGCTGGAATAGGCGTTGATTGTTCCCCGGCGAAGGCCGGGGTCCCGAGCAGAAGCTGGGCCCCGGCTTTCGACGGGGAACAGCGAGGAACCTAGCCCGCCCGCCTCACCCCGCCTCGACGCACATGGCGATGCCCATGCCGCCTCCGATGCACAAGGTGGCCAGGCCCTTCTTCGCGCCGCGGCGGTTCATTTCGTAGAGCAAAGTGGTCAGCACCCGCGCGCCCGAGGCGCCGATCGGGTGGCCGATGGCGATGGCGCCGCCGTTGACGTTGACCCTGGCCGGATCCCAGCCGAGCTCCTTGCCGACCGCCAGCGCCTGCGCCGCGAAGGCCTCGTTCGCCTCGATCAAATCGAGGTCGCCGATCGTCCAGCCGGCTTTCTCCAGCGCCCGCTGCGTCGCCGGGACCGGGCCGATGCCCATGATCGACGGGTCGACGCCGGCCGAGGCCCAGCTCGCCACCCGCGCCAGCACTTTCGCGCCGCGCCGCGCCGCTTCCTCGGCCGACATCACCACCAGAGCGGCGCCACCGTCGTTGAGGCCGGAGGCGTTGCCGGCGGTGACCGTGCCGTCCTTGCGGAAGGCGGGCCTGAGGCCGGCCAGCGAGGCCTGCTCGACGCCGTCGCGGATATATTCGTCCCGGTCGACGATCGTGTCGCCCTTGCGGCCCTTGACCGTCACCGGCGCGATCTCGTCGGCGAAGCGGCCTTCGGCGCGCGCCGCCGAGGCCTTGTTCTGCGAGGCGGTGGCGAAGGCGTCCTGCTGGTCGCGGGTGATCTGGTAGCGCTCGGCCACATTCTCGGCGGTGATGCCCATGTGATAATTGTTGAAGGCGTCGGTCAGCCCGTCCTTGATCATCGTGTCGATCAGCTCGAGCCCGCCCATCTTGGTCCCGGTGCGCAAAGCCTGGGCGTGGGCGGACAGGCTCATGCTCTCCTGGCCGCCGGCGACGACGATGCGGGAATCGCCGGTCAGGATCGCCTGGCTCGCCAGCGCCACCGCGCGCAGGCCGGAGCCGCAGACCTGGTTGACGCCCCAGGCCGGCACTTCCTTCGGCACGCCCGCCGCCATCGACGCCTGCCGCGCCGGATTCTGCCCCTGCGCCGCGGTCAGCACCTGACCGAGGATGACTTCGCTCACCTCCTCCGGCGCCACGCCGGCCTGCTCGAGCGCGGCGACGATCGCGGTCCGGCCGAGCTCGTGCGCGGGGACTGCGCCGAGGGTGCCGAGGAAGGCCCCGACCGGCGTGCGCTTGGCGGCGGTGATGACGACGTCGGTCATGGGGGCGACTCCTGAGCTGAGGGAATGCCGCGCCCCTATCACTTTGCTGCAATGCGGGAAAGCCAGCCGGCGAGCGGCTCCCACAGCGTCTCCTCGGCGCGGCCGCCGATGACCATGCCGACATGGCCGGAGCCGAGCGCCAGCCTTTCGCCCGCCCCTGCCGCCGAACTTGCCGGCACGATCCGGTCGCTGGTCGAGACGATGTCGAGCACGGGGCAGGAGAGGGCGGCAGGGTCGACGGCCTCGCCGCCCACCCGCCATTCGCCGCGGCCGCTGGCATCGCCGCGGAACAGCGTTTCGAACAGCTCGCTCGCGGCGGCGGCGGCGAGCGGCGGCCCGTCATTGGCCCAATCCTCGAGGATGACGAAGCGCCGCGCCTCCTCGCGCGCCGGGTCCATCGCGGCGAAGGCTTCGAACTTGCGCACCGTCCGCGCCGGATCGAGCGCCCAGAAGGCGCTTTGCAGCGCCTCCATCGGCAGCAGGCCGAGCCTTTCGGTGGTCGGCCGCGCCGCCTCCCACAGCCCGCCCAGCCGGGTCCGCGCCTCGTCCGGAAAGCCGGCGAAGCGCCAGGGCGCGGCGATCGCGGCCACCCCCTTCACCGGCCGCAGCGCGGCGGCGGCGAAGGCCATGGTGCCGCCGAGGCAATAGCCCACCAGCGCCGGTTCCTCTCCCAGCGTGGCGAGCAGGGGCAGCAGGATTTCGGCGACGTGGTCGCCGACCGAAAGGCCCGACCGCGCGGCGACGTCCCAGCCCCAATCGACGAGCACGGGCCGCATCCCCCGCCCCGCCAGCCAGCGCAGTAGCGACCTGCCGTCGAGGTCGAGGATCGAGGGCGGATTGATCAGCGACGGCACGAACACGACCGGCGGGCCGCTGCCACCGTAATCCCTGAGGCTCGCCCCCAGCCGCTCCGCCAGCGCCGGCATGGCCGGCCGCGGCAGCGCCCGCTCCGCCTCCTGATATTTGCGCAGCCCCGCCAGCGCGCGGGCCATGCGTGCCGGCTCCGCCGCCGTTTCGCTGCGCAGCATCTCGAGGAACAGAGGCAGCGGCCGGGGCTTGTGTTGCGGTGCGGCAAGCTTTGGTGCTAGTGCGGAATCCGGCACAGCCGAGGAGCTCTCAATGGCCGCATCCGGGTCTGGCGACGACGTGGTCATCATCAAGAAATACGCCAACCGGCGGCTCTACGACACCGAAAGCTCATCCTACATCACATTGGAGCGGCTGGCGGAGATGGTCCGCCAGAAACGCCAGTTCAAGGTGATCGACGCCAAGTCGGGCGACGACATCACCCGGCAGGTGCTGGCCCAGATCATCATGGACGAGGAAGCGCGCGGCTCGGAGATGCTGCCGATCAACTTCCTGCGCCAGCTGATCGGCATGTATGGCGGCCAGATGCAGTCGATGGTGCCGCATTATCTCGAAGCCTCGCTCGAAGCCTTCCAGCGCAACCAGTCGCAATTCCGCGACGTGTTCGCCGGCGCGCTCGCCAGCAATCCGTTCGCCGAGATGGCGCGGCGCAACATGGAATTGTTCCAGGCCGCGGCGGGCGGCGCGAAAGGCGCCGCCGCCGCTGCGAAGCCCGAGCCCACCGCCCGCGACGAGGAAGTCGCGCGGCTGAAGGCGGAGCTGGCGGACCTCCAGGCCAAGGTCGAAAAGCTCGCGCGCTGATCCGTCGCGGCTACCCACTCCGTTCGGCCTGAGCCTGTCGAAGGCCTCCCTTTCTTGCGCGAGGAAGGGGAAGGCCTTTCTTGCGCGAGGAAGGGGAAGGGAGGGCCCTTCGACGCCGCCTGCGGCGTCGCTCAGGACAGGCTTCGACAAGCTCAGCCCGAACGGTGCTTTTTGGGCCGTTGAACGATAGAGCCGCTTGCCATGAACGCCCTCGACCTCAACCAGTGGCTCTGGATCGCCGCCGGCGGCTTCGTCCTGCTCGGCATCCTGAGCGCCGTTGCCAGCCACCGCCGCCACCGCCGCCGCGATATCGACCGGCCGGGCCTGGTGCCCTGGCAGCTGGTCGAGATCCTCTCCTTCTTCCTCGCCCTCGCCGCGGCCGTGCTGGCGGTAAAGCTCTAATGTAGCTCATTTCAGCTGCGGTGCGGGCTGCAGGCGGTCGACTTCCTCGCGCTCCGGCTGGCGGAGCGCCGGATTGAGGCGGGCGATGCTGCACAGGCCGGCGACGAGCGCCAGGCCCGACGACACCAGAGCCGGAATCGGCCCGCCGCCGTCGCCGAGCGCGAGCAGGAAGGCGACGACGGTGGCGCCGAGCGTCTGCCCGGTCAGCCGCGTCGTCGCGAGCAGCCCGCCGGCCGAGGCCGCCCGCTCGCGCGGCGCCGAGCCGATGATCAGCCGCGCATTGGGCGAGAGGAACAGGCCGAAGCCGGCGCCGCACAAAGCCATCCGCCACGCCACGTCGACATAGGTCGGATGGGCCGGCAGGAAAGCGAGGAGCAAAAGGGCCGCGGTGGCGATCGCCATGCCGATGCCGCCGAGCAGGCCCGCGGGCACCCGGTCCGACAAAGCGCCGGCGGCGGGGGCGACGAACATCGTCGTCAGCGGCCAGGGCGCGATCATCGCGCCGACCGTGCTCGGCGCGAAGCCGTAGCTATGCTCGAGCCGGAACGGCATCGACAGGATCAGGGTCATCGAGGCGATGAAGGCAGTGAAGGCGCCCATCGTCGACTAGGCGAAGACCGGCCGCGCGAGCAGGTCGACCGGCATGATTGGCCTTTCCTCGCCCAGCTCGCGCCGCACGAAGAAGAAGGCGATGATCAGGCCGGCGGCGACGATCGCCGCCGACACCACCGGCGAATCGCCATGGACGCCGCTTTCGAGGCCGGAAATGACGAAGCCGAAGGTGAGCGCGCAGAGCACGGCGCCGAGCACGTCGAAATCCCCGGTCCGCGGCTCGGGCTCGGGCAGATAGCGGCCGAGCAGCAGCGACAGGATGGCGAAGGGCGCCGCGGCGGCGAACACCCAGGGCCAGGAACCGAAAGCGAGGACGATGCCGCCGAGGGTCGGCGCCAGGGCCGCCGCGCTCGACACGACGACGCTGTTGATGCCGAGCCCGCGGCCGAGCTGGCGCGGCGGGTAGATGGAGCGCACCAAAGCCGAGGAGACGCTGAGCGCCGCCGCGGCGCCGAGCGCCTGCGCCGCCCGCACCACCAGCAGGAAGGGCAGGCTGCGCGCGAAGAAGCAGAGGATGGTGGCGATGGTGAAGACGATCTGGCCGAGCTGGTAGAGCCGCCTATGGCCGATGCGGTCGCCGAGCGCCGAGAAGGGCAGGAGGGTCATCACCAGCACGAGCTGGTAGATCGTCACCACCAGAACCGCCGCGGAATTGTCGACCCGAAGCGCCCGCGCGATCGTCGGCAGCGCGACCGAGGGAATGGCGCCGTCGATGACGACCAAAGCCGTGCCGAACGAGATGGCGCCGATCGCCCAGAAGCGGCGGGGAAGGGGGAGGCCTTCGGTCATGCGCCGCTCAGTGCGTCAAAAGCTTGTCGGTTCCCCGGCGAAAGCCGGGGTCCAGTCTCCGACGTCCGAGCCGCCGGACTCCGGCTTTCGCCGGAGAGCAGTGAGCTCAGGCGACATCGACGAAGCTGTCGAGCACCCTTTTCCGCCCGGCATGTTCGAAGTCGATCTCCAGCTTGTTGCCTTCGATCTCCACGACCAGGCCGTAGCCGAACTTGCCGTGGAAGACGCGCTGGCCCAGCGCGATGTCGGCGCGGCCGGGATTGCCGAGGCTGATCGCGCTCGCCCGTACTTCGACCACCCGCTGCGGCGTGCGCTCGAAGCCGCCGGTCACCGCCCGCCGCCAGCCGGGGCCCCGCGTCTGGCCGCGGGCGACGTCGGCGAAGGGGTCGGCGCGTTCCGACCAGTTCGCCCGCCACAGGCTCTCGCCGCCGGCCATGCTGTTCTCGCTGGCGACATGCGCCTGGGGCAGCTCCGCGACGAAGCGCGACGGGATGGACGAGGTCCACTGGCCGTAGATGCGGCGGTTGGCGGCGTGGAAGATGAAGCAGCGCCGCCGCGCCCGGGTGATCGCGACATAGGCGAGGCGGCGCTCCTCCTCGAGGCTGGCATTGCCGCCCTCGTCGAGCGCGCGCTGCGAGGGGAAGACGCCCTCCTCCCAGCCGGCGAGGAAGATGGTGTCATATTCGAGGCCCTTGGCGGCGTGGATGGTCATGATCGTGACCTTCTCCGTCTCCCGAGTCTCGTCATTCTCCATCACCAGGCTGACATGTTCGAGGAAGGCGCCGAGCGTCTCGTAATCCTCCATCGCCCGGGTGAGCTCGGCGAGGTTCTCGAGGCGGCCGGCGCTCTCGGCCGAGCGGTCGGCCTGCAGCATCGCCGTATAGCCGCTTTCGTCGAGCACCAGCCGCGCCAGCTCGGGATGGGGCAGCGCGTCGAGCCGGGCGCGCCAGCGGGCGAAATCGCCGACCAGATTGGCCAGCGCCCGGCGCGCCTGCGGGGTCAGCTCGTCGGAATCGAGGATCTGCGCCGCCGCCTGCATCAGCGGCACGCCCGCGGCGCGCGCCAAAGAATGGACCTTCGCCACCGCCTTGTCGCCGAGGCCGCGCTTGGGCGTGTTGACGATCCGCTCGAAGGCGAGGTCGTCGGCCGGCTGGGCGATCACCCGCAGATAGGCGAGCGCGTCGCGGATCTCGGCGCGCTCGTAGAAGCGGAAGCCGCCGACGATCCGGTAGGGAAGGCCGATGGCGATGAACCTATCCTCGAACTCGCGGGTCTGGAACTGGGCGCGGACCAGGATCGCCGCATCGCTGATCCGGCCGCCGCCGCGCTGCAGCGCCTCCACCTCCTCGCCGACCCGGCGCGCCTCCTCGGGCCCGTCCCAGATGCCGACCACCTGGACCTTGTCGCCGTCGCCATGCTCGGTCCACAAGGTCTTGCCGAGCCGGCCGCCATTATGGGCGATGAGGCCGGATGCGGCGGCGAGGATGTGCGGGGTGGAACGGTAATTCTGCTCCAGCCGGATGATCGTCGCGCCCGGAAAATCCTTCTCGAAGCGCAGGATGTTGGCCACCTCGGCGCCGCGCCAGCTGTAGATCGACTGATCGTCGTCGCCGACGCAGCAGATATTTTTCCGTTCCTGCGCGAGCAGCCGCAGCCAGAGATA
>JAQGLF010000269.1 GCA_028293025.1 Alphaproteobacteria bacterium | reverse complement strand
GTGACCAAGCTCGGCAAGCCGATCTACCGCTGGGAATGGGGCATGACGCCGATGACGATCAACGCCTATGCCAATTTCGGCATGGTCGAGATCGTCTTCCCGGCGGCGATCCTGCAGCCGCCCTTCTTCGACCCCAAGGCCGATCCGGCGGTCAATTACGGCGGCATCGGCGCCGTCATCGGCCACGAGCTCAGCCACCATTTCGACGACCAGGGCGCGAAATATAATCGCGAAGGGCGGCTGATCGACTGGTGGACGCCGCAGGACGTTTCCGCCTTCAGCTCGCGGCTGGAAGCGCTCGGCGCCGAATATGACGCCTATGAGCCGCTGCCCGGCCTCCACGTCCAGGGCAAGCTGACCATGGGCGAGAATGTCGCCGACCTCGCCGGCCTCACCGTCGCCTATGACGCCTATCATGCCGCGATCGGCGGCCGGCCGGCGCCGGTGATCGACGGCCTGACCGGCGACCAGCGTTTCTACCTCGGCTGGGCGCAGGTCTGGCGGAACAATTACCGCGAAGCCAACCTCCGCCAGCGGCTGATGACCGATCCCCACTCGCCCTCCGAGCAGCGCGCGGCCGTGGTCCGCAACCTCGACCCCTGGTATGCGGCCTTCGACGTCAAGCCGGGGCAGAAGCTCTATCTGACGCCGGCGCAGAGGGTGCGCATCTGGTAGGCAGATGAGCGCGGCCTCCGTCTCTCCGGCACGGCCGCCGCTCGGCCTGGCCATCGTCGCCGTCGCTTCGGGCGCGGCGGCATCGGCGGCCCTGCTCTTCCGGGCGCTGCCCGATGCGCGGGTCGCCGCCGCCTTCTTCGCCGGAATGCTGGCATTCGGCCTTCCGCTGGCACTGGCGGGGAGGCGCGGCGCGCGCGAGGCGAGCGCCGAACCGGCCGAGCCGTTCGTCGACCGCGCTCTGCTCCGCGCCGCGCTCGACGGCTCGGCCGACGCGGAGGCGATCACCGATGGCGACGGCGCCCTGCTCGCCGCCAACACCGCCTATGAGCAATGGTTCGGCGCCGCGTCCCCGTCCGCGGCGTCCGAAGACGCGGCCGGGGCGCTCCGCAAAGCCGCGCGCGACGGCAATGCGCGCCTGTGCTTCGACGGAGCGGAAGCGGAGATCTCGGCGGTCGGCAGGCACTTGCTCTGGCGATTCGGCCGCCGCGCCGCCGACGGTCTCGACGCCGAGGTGAAGCGGCTGATCTCGGGCGCCGCGGGCGACCGGCTCGGCCAGGCCGGCATCATGGCCGCGCTCGCCGACGGCGAGGGGAAGCTGATCGCCGCCAATCGCGCCTTCCTCGTCCGCGCCCTGGGCGAAACGGCGGAGGGAGCCGGCGCCGCGCTCGTCGACCTGCTCGGCATCGCCGAGGACGGCCGCTTCCATTTCCTGCGCGAGGGCAAGGAGAGCGGGGCACTGCGCATCGTCCAGGTGCCGGTCACCGACGCCGAGGCGCCGATCCTCTTCCTGCTCCTCGACGAGCAGGGCGCGCCCGGCGCCGGCGGCACCAGCCTCAACGGCCTGCTCGACATCCTCCCGCTCGGCCTCGCTCTGGCCGACCGCGACGGCCGCTTCGTCTATCTGAACGCCGCCTTCCGCCGCGCCGCCGGGCTCTCCCAAAAAGCGGCGCCGGTCTGGCCGAGCGACCTCGTCGTCGACGAGGACAAGGCGCCGGTCGCCGATTCGGTCCGCCGCTTCGCCCGCGGCCCTTCCATGTCGGGCGACATCGCCGTGCGCCTCAAGGCGCGGCGCGACGAGCCGGTCGCGCTCACCGTCGCCGGCGCGCGCGGGCTGGGCGAGGCCGCCGTGCTGCTTTCGCTCAAGGACAATAGCGAGGAGGACCGGCTCAAGCGGCAGATCGCGCAGGCGACGAAGATGCAGGCGGTGGGCCAGCTCGCCGGCGGCGTCGCCCACGACTTCAACAACATCCTCACCGCCATCCTCGGCTATTGCGACCTGATGCTGATGCGCCACGCGCCCGGCGACAGCGATTATGACGACATCCAGCAGATCCGCTCCAACTCGAACCGTGCCGCCAGCCTCACGCGCCAATTGCTCGCTTTCTCGCGCCAGCAGACCTTGCGGCCGCAGGTCCTCCAGCTTCCGGACGTGATTGCCGAAGTCTCGACGCTCTTGAAGCGGCTGCTCGGCGAGACGGTGAAGCTCCAGGTCAAGCACGGCCGCAGCCTCGGCGCCGTCCGCGCCGATCCCGGTCAGCTCGAGCAGGTGATCGTCAACCTCGCCGTCAACGGCCGCGACGCCATGCCCGAGGGCGGCACGCTCACCCTCCACACCTATTCGGTGTCGGCCGACGACGTCCGCCGGATGGGCAGCGAGATCCTGCCGATCGCCGAATATACCGCGCTGCGCGTCACCGACACCGGCACCGGCATCGCCCCCCATCTCCTCCCCAAGATCTTCGAGCCTTTCTTCACCACCAAAGAGGTGGGGAAGGGGACCGGCCTCGGCCTCTCCACCGTCTACGGCATCGTCAAGCAGTCGGGCGGCTTCATCTTCGCCGAATCGAAGGAAAAGGAGGGGACGAGCTTCGTCATCTACCTTCCGGTCCACCGCGCGGAAAAACTGGCCGCGCCGCGCAAGGGCAAGGAGAAACCGGGCGAGCTCTGGGGCACGGGCACCGTCTTGCTGGTCGAGGATGAAGCCACGGTGCGCGCCGTCGCCGAGCGGGCGCTGACCCGCCACGGCTATACGGTGCTGGTCGCCGAAAATGGCGAGGCCGCGCTCGAGATCCTCGCGCGCGAGCCGCAGATCGACCTGATGGTGTCTGACGTCGTCATGCCGACGATGGACGGCCCGACCACCGCCCGCGCGGCGCGCAAGTCCCATCCGGACCTGCCGATCCTGTTCATCTCCGGCTATGCCGAGGAGCAATTGCGCCAGTCGATCGACCTCGACCGCGTCCACTTCCTCGCCAAGCCCTTCTCGGTCCAGAAGCTCGCCGAAGCGGCCCGGGACGCGCTCCAGGCTAAGTAACGCGTCCGCTCAATCCACCGCCTGGCGCGTCAGCACGTCCGGATTGCTGGCGAGGCTGTGGAGATAGGCATGCCGAGCGTCGCTCCCGATCGGCAGCTCCGAAAGCCGGTGCCGCTGCCCCGACGTCAGCTTGAACCTGCGGTAGCCGCGCTGCGTGAGGCAGCGTTCGAGCGCGGCCTGCAGCAGGTCCCCGGCTTTCAGGAAGTTTCGTTCCGGCGAGGCGATGCGCATCGCGTCCGAAGCGGTCTCCACGTCGGGAGCATTGTCGATCAGGCGGGACGCCAGCACCAGTGCCCGGGCGGGATCGCTCCCGGCCAAATCAAGCGAGGCAGCCTGCCGGCCGCAGGCGACGGCATCGCCGCGATAGGCGGCGAGCGAGACGCCCACCTTGCCCCAACTCTTGTCGTAACCGGCACTCACGTAGCGCGCCTGAGCCGGGATGGCGGCAAGCGCGGAAAGGCCGATTGCCACGATCAGTCTGCGCATCGCTTTCTCCTTTCCCTGCGCCGGACTCAATCGGCCGCCTGGCGCGTCAGCACGTCCGGATTGCTTGCGAGGCTGTGGAGATAGGCGTGCCGCGCGTCGCTCCCGATCGGCAGCTTCGAAAGCCGGTGCCGCTGCCCGGAGGTCAGCTTGAACTTGCGGTAGCCGCGCTGGGTCAGGCAGCGTTCCAGCGCGTTCTCGAGGATGTCGCCGGCCTTGGCGAATTGCCGCTGCGGCCCCACCATCTGCATCACGCTCGGGCTCGACCCGGCGCCGCCCAGGGCGTCCGCGCCGGCGGACGGGCCCGAGATCGCGTCGACGGTCGCGCCCGGTCCCACCGTCGGATCGTTTTCCATCAGCCGCGAGGCGACCAGCAGCGCCTTGCCCGGATCGCTATTGGCAAGGTCGGTCGCCGCGGCGCGCTGCCCGCATTCGATCGCGTCGGAACGATATCGGGCCAGCGAGACGCCCACTTTCCCCCAGCTGACGCCGAGGCCGGGGCTGACCAGCCTGGCGCTGGCGGGCGCGGCGGCGACAGCGCCGGCGCAGAGGATCAAGACCAAGGATCGCATGCTTATTCCCTTTCCGCCGGGCGCCGTTCGATAGCACAGAGGCGGCGGTGCCAAAATGCCGTCCCGCGCCTCTGGAAATAAAATGTTTCGGTCCGGCGGATTAGGCCTTAAGCGAACGTCCGTGACCGCCTGCCGCTCCGTCCTCATCGTCGAAGATGAACCGCTGATTTCGATGATGCTCGAGGACTTTCTCGATTCGCTCGGCCACCAGGTCGCGGGCACCTGCGACACGGTCGACGACGCGCTGGGCCGGGTCGAGCTGGGCGGCTTCGACGTCGCCATCATCGACGTCAATTTGAACGGCCAGCAGGTCTGGCCGGTGGCGGACCGGCTGGCGGCGAAGGGCATTCCCTATGTGCTCGCCACCGGCGGCCATATCGAGCCGCCGCCGCCCGCCCACGCCGCCGCGCCGGTCCTCGCCAAGCCCTATACGCTCGATGCGATCACGCCCGTCCTCGACGAGGCGTGCCGCGCCTGACCGCCGGCCGGGCTCGCGGCGCTTTCGGCGCCGGCTGATGACAGTCTTGCTCGTCCTTTTGCTCGTCTACGCGGCGATCGTTGTCGCCGCCGCCCTCCTCCAGACCAAAATGCTCTTCCCCGGCAGCGCCGGCAGTCCCGATCTTCCGGATACCGCCGAACAACTCACCCTCCCCACGCCCGACCGGGTGGTGCTGCACGGCGTCCACCTGCTGCCTTCGGCCGGCACCGCTGCCGGCGGCCCCGTCCTGCTCGGCTTCGGCGGCAATGCCGCGAACGCCGACGCCATGGCGCTCACCCTGCACGAACTCTATCCCGCGGCCGAAATCGTCGCTTTCCACTATCGCGGCTACGGCGCGAGCGGCGGCCGGCCGAGCGCGGCGGCGCTCAGCCGGGATTCGCTGCTCATCCACGACTTCGCCGCGGCCCGCTTTCCCGGCAGGCCGATCGTGGCCGCCGGCTTCAGCGTCGGCAGCGGCATCGCCGCCTTTCTGGCGAGCCGGAGGCCGCTTGCCGGACTGATCCTGGTGACGCCATTCGATTCGCTCACCGCCGTCGCGGCCGGCCACTATCCCTGGCTGCCGGTTCGCCTGCTTTTCCATCACCTGCTGGAGCCCGCGGAGGCGCTGGCGAGGACGCGGGTGCCGGTGGCGATCGTCGCGGGCGGCGCGGATACTTTGGTGCCAAAGGCGCGGACGGACGGGCTGAGAGCAGCCGTGCCGAACCTCGTCTACGACCGCACCATCCCCCATGCCGGCCATAACGACATCTATGGCAATCCCGCTTTCGCTCCGGCCATGCGCGAGGCGCTGGCAAGGATCGCCGCCGCGCCGAGCCGCCCTGAGGCGCGCCGATCTTTGTGAGTTTCCTGTCGAACGAATAAGGCGCAGGGTCCGAACTCTTGGGCGGGGAGGGACGGTTATGGACATGGAGGATATGGATCATGGCGCGCGCCATGGCGCCATGGGCAAGGCGAGCGCGCATGTGACCGAATTCGCCCTGGACTGGCCCGGCTCCGGCGAGGTGCGGGCGCCGCGGCCCGCCGACCCCGCCAATTGCTGCCCCTCCAGCAACGGATCGACCCACGAACTGGTCTTCGATCGCAATGGCGGCGAAATCTTCTGGGTCTCGGGTCAGGCTTACGATCATATCGCGCGGATCGCGCTCGACGGCAGCGCCGCCTATTTCGCGATGCCGAAGGGCAGCGCGCCGCATGGCATGACCTTCGATCTGCAGGGCCGCCTTTGGGTGACGCTGGAAGGGCTGGGCGCGCTTGCCCGGATCGACGCGGACGGCGGCATCGTCGAGCAGGTCGACGTGCGGCTCCATGCGGACGGCGCGGCCTCGCCGATCAACACGCATCCGCACGGGCTGGGCGTCGCCCCGGACGGCTGCCTGTGGTTCACGGGCAAGCTGACCAACACGGTCGGCCGGGTCGATGCGGCGGGCCGCGTCGCCCATTTCGCGCTGCCGACGGTCGGTGCCGTGCCGATCTACATTGCGGCGGGCCCCGACGGGAACTTGTGGTGCACCGAGCTGGTCGGCAACCACATCGCCCGCATCACGCCGGCGGGCGAGGTGACCGAATTCGCCATCCCGACCGCGAACAGCCGGCCGATCGCCATCGCGCGCTCGCCCCGCGGCGACGCGATGTGGTTCAGCGAGGAGGCGGGGGGGAAGGTCGGCCGGATCGACATGCAGGGGCATATCACCGAGTTTCCGGTGCCGCTGGCCGAACGCGACGCCATCCTTGCCGGCCTGGCATTCGACCACGATTCCTGTCTTTGGGTGCAGCAATATGTGAGCCCGCCCGCATCGGGGGCGACGGCGGACGATTATATTGTCCGCCTGGGCAGCGCGCTGCTCGAAGCCCCGCCGGGAGATTTGAGCGATGTCGGCATCACCTTCTACAAGGCGCCGTCGCGGGGGACGGTGATGCACCGGATCACCCAGGGGCCGGACGATGCGGTCTGGTTCAGCGAACTGGGCCTCAACCGGATCGGCCGCGTCACGCCCTGATCGAAGACGTGTTCCCGGCCTGGATGTTTCTTACTTGTTCCATAAGAACAGATAAGGTACACGCTTATTCACGCGTTGAATGGGCGGCGCGGAGCGAATAGGCGGGAGCGAGCCATGGTGGCATCTCTGAAAGTCGTAACGGACGGGAATTCCGGCAATATGGACAAGCAGAAGGCTCTCGAGGCCGCCCTCGCGCAGATCGACCGCGCCTTCGGCAAGGGCTCGGCGATGAAGCTGGGATCGCGCGAGGCGGTCGAGATCGAGACCATCTCCACGGGCTCGCTCGGCCTCGACATCGCGCTCGGCATCGGCGGCCTGCCGCGCGGCCGCGTCGTCGAAATCTACGGCCCGGAAAGCTCGGGCAAGACCACGCTCGCCCTCCACGTCATCGCCGAGGCGCAGCGCAACGGCGGCGCCGCCGCCTTCGTCGACGCCGAGCACGCGCTCGATCCGATCTATGCGCGCAAGCTCGGAGTCGACGTCGACGAGCTGATCGTCTCCCAGCCCGACACCGGCGAGCAGGCGCTCGAGATCACCGACACCCTGGTGCGCTCCAACGCGATCGACGTGCT
>JAQGLF010000214.1 GCA_028293025.1 Alphaproteobacteria bacterium | reverse complement strand
GCCGGCGTCTACGACGCCTCCGGCCGGCTCTTCGCCGGCTATGCCCGCGCGCCGGGGCTGCTGTCCGCGCGCGCCGGCCTGCACGCGCGCCGCGGCGGCAATCTGGTCGAGGGGACGGCGCCGATCCTGCGCGGCGGCGAGCGGATCGGCAGCGTCTCTCTCCAGGCCGTGCGCGAACCTTTGTCCCGCCGCTTCGCGCGCTACAGCGTCATCGGCCTGCTCGCCCTGATGGCGGCATTGACCGTCCTCGTCCTCGGCATCGCCCAGACCGCGCTTCGCCGCGCCAACCGGCAGCTCGAGGAGCGGGCGGAAGCCTTGGGCAGGGCCAATGCCGAGCTCCAGGTCCAGGTCGACGAGCGGGCCAAGGCGGAAGAGCAATTGCGCCAAGCGCAGAAGATGCAGGCGCTGGGCCAGCTGACCGGCGGCATCGCCCATGATTTCAACAATCTGCTGACCGTGATCCAGGGTTCGGCCGACATCCTCCGGCGGCCCGGGCTGGAGGAGGCGAAGCGCATTCGCTTCGCCACCGCCATCGTCCAGACCGCCACCAGGGCGGCGGCGCTGACCAGCCAGCTGCTCGCCTTCGCCCGCCGCCAGCCGCTGCGGCCCGAGGTGATGGACGTCAACGAACGAATCGTGGTGATGACGGAACTGCTCGACCGGGCGCTCGGCGAGCGGGTTGCCATCCGTACCGACCTCCAATCCGGCCTCTGCCCGATCGAAGCGGATCTCGCGCAGCTCGAATCGGCGATCCTCAACGTCGCGGTCAACGCCCGCGACGCGATGGCGGACGGCGGCACGCTGACCATCGCCACCCGCGAGGCGGCGTTGGCCGACGGCCGCCGGGCGATCGGGGTCTCGGTCGCCGATACCGGCGCCGGCATCCCGCCCGAGATCCTCGAACATGTGTTCGAGCCCTTCTTCACCACCAAATCGGTCGGCCGCGGCACCGGCCTCGGCCTCAGCCAGGTCTACGGCTTCGCGGCCCAGTCCGGCGGCGAGGTCAAGGTGGAGAGCGAGGTTGGGCGCGGCACGATCGTCACCCTCATCCTGCCGTGCAGCGACAAGGACGAGGCGGCCGCGGAGAGCGAAGCGGGCGCGCGCGGCGCGGCCCGGCGCACAGGCGACATCCTCGTCGTCGACGACAATGAGGAGGTCGGGCTCCTCGCCGAGGCGCTGATGATCGAGCTCGGCCATCGGGTCACCCGCGCAAAATCGGGCATCGAGGCGCTGCGGCTGGCGAACCAGAAACGGTTCGACCTGGTCGTCACCGATGTGGTGATGCCCGGGATGAGCGGCCTCGACCTCGCCGAGCGGCTGAAGGCCGTGCTGCCGGACGTGCCGGTCGTGCTCACCACCGGCTTTTCGGACGAGATCGCCCGTTCCGGCACGGGCGGGCTGCCGGTGCTGTTCAAGCCTTACCGGCTCGACGGCCTCGCCGCGGCGATCGACGACGCGCTGGCGGGGAAAACGAGCGAAGATCAGTAAGCGGGGCCGAGCCGGCGCAGTGCTGCATTTTCCGGATCCACCTCGAAATGCCAGTCCCACCAGCCGTCGACCGGCGTCTCGCCCCGCCCGACCACGATCGCCCCCTCGGCGAAATGCGAAAGCGTGTAGCCGGCCGGGGCGGGAATGAAGGCGCGACCTCCGTCGGTCGAGAGCGTCGTCAGCCCTTCCGGCGCCAGGACGAGAGTCGTACCGCTCCGGGGGTCGACGCGGCTTTGCCCGGTCACGGGATCGGCCGGACCGCGACGATCTTGAGATGCGCCATCCGCTCCGGCGCCGGCACCTTCATCTCGAGCTGCGAGGCACCACCGGGCAAATAGAGGCCCGCATCGCCGTCGATCTGCGGCCCGACCATGCCGACATCCGCCGGCAGCGGATCGGCCACTTCGAAGGTGACGATTCGGTCGATCTTCGGTTTCCACGCCGTCTTCACCGCCAGCGAGAAGCGGACGAAGCGGGCGTCGGGGATGCGGTCGAACGTGCCGAAGGCGCCCGGGCGGTCCGGCGGCTGGCCTGGCGCCAGCGCCATTTCGAAACGGAGGCCGACGGGAAGGCTGACCACCTGCGCCTGGTGCCATTCCGGCCAGGGCGACTGGCTGGCGAGGAGCCGGCCATAAGCGGCATCCGCTTCGGCATCGTCATGATAGCGCCAGCGATTGTCGCGCCACCAGCCCGCCTTCAGCTCCGCCGGCTGGACGTGGCCGGCGGCAGGAGCGGAGGCGGAAGGCGCCGCCACGGTCGCGGCGCAGCCGGAGAGCAAGAGGAACAGGGCGGCGAGCAGATTGTGCCGAATCTTCATATTCGCCCCCTGTCGTCGCGCTCGGAAGGGATCAGCCTTGTGCCCGCGCCGCCGCGAGCTTCGCCTGCGCCGCCGGCAGGCCTTCCGAATAGAAACGCTGGACGAAGGCGGCGGTCGGCGTGCCGCGCAACTGGTCCATCAGCGTCCGCATCGGCGGCGGCATCTGCTCGAGCGTCGGCAGCCTTGTCCCATAGCCTTTGGGGAGGAGCATCGGCGCGGCGGCGGAGACGAGGGCGATATCGCCGAGCGTCATCCGGTCGCCCTGCAAATAGAGCCGCCCGTCGGCGACCCTCTTGTCGGTCTCGGCGAAGGTCGAGACGATCTTGTCATGCGCCTGCTGCGCGGCTTCCGGCGACAGCTTCAGCCGGGACGAGATCAGGTTGCGCATGATCGGATAGAAGACCGGCATGATCAGCCGCTCGAACCAGGAGGTCGGCGCGGCGAAGATCGGCGCCATCAGCTGCCGCTGCTGCAGCAGGTAGTAATAAGCGAAGATCGCGGTGCCGGCCGACATGGTGCCGTTGTACATTTGCCAATCGGCCTCGAACTGGGCGGCGGCCGCCGGCTCCGTCGGGATCAGCCGGAATTCGGTCGGGACGTTCTGATCGTAAAATTGGGCGATCGGCCGCGGCTGGGCGACCTTGACGCCCTTGCCGTAGACGAAGGGCACCTCGCTTTCGCCGCCATGCAGCTTGACCGGCAGCAGCACGAACGGGACGAGATGGTCGTTCTCGCGATAGGGCACGCCGTAATAACGAAGCAGCATCCGCGCTTGCTCGCTGTCGAGCGTCGGCGCGAAGGTGATCATCGTGACCGGCGACGGACCGTTGCTCGTCATAATGGAAGCCCCCTTTGGCGGCGCGATTGCGCAAGCCTGATGGCAGCGTAACCACAGGCTGCAGGCGCGTCAAAGGGGCAGTAAGTAAAGAGAAGCACGCCGATAATATTGTCGTCCCGGCTTGGATATCTGAAAAGACCCTGCCCGGGGCAATGCCCTTTCAGATGATGGTCGGGGAGACAGGATTCGAACCTGCGACCCTCTGCTCCCAAAGCAGATGCGCTACCAGGCTGCGCCACTCCCCGCCTTCGCCGAAGGCTTCGGCGGACAAGCCCGCCAAAGGGCCTGCTATGCGAAATGAAGCTGGTTTACCAGCCGAAGCCTGCAAGGCGGAGGCTGGTGGGCCCGGCAGGATTCGAACCTGCAACCAAGCCGTTATGAGCGGCCGGCTCTACCGTTGAGCTACAGGCCCATCGTTCTCGCTCCGGCTCCGATTAGCCGCGCCCGGTAGATTTGGAAAGCGACCTAGGCCTGGCCGCTCGAGCGCTCGGCGGGCTCCAGCGGCGGCAGGTAGAGGAGGAAGCGCCGGTCGCCGACGACGAGGGCGCCGCCGACGGCTTCGGCGAGGTTGCGGACGAGGCGCAGGGCGAAGCCGAGGCCGAGGGCGGGCGCGCCGGGCCAGTCGCCTTCGGGGCTGTAGCCGGGATCGAGCAGGGCGTCCTCGTCGAGCCCGGCGATCGCCGCCGGGCGGTCGATCGACAGGCACAGCATCCTTCGCCCCGTCGTCTCGGCCCCCGCATAGTCTTCCACCGCCATGGTCGCGCCGATCGTCTCCCCCTCCCCCGCTAGGCCGATGGTCGCGGCGAGGATGCGGGCGAACATCCGCTCGACCGCGCCCTGCTCGACCCGCGCCGGCGGCAGGTCGCGCGCGATCTCGATGGCGATGCGGCTGCCGCGCTGCTGCGCGACCCGCTCATAGGCGTCGTGGAGCCGGCACAGCAAAGCGACGGCGTCGACCGAGCTTTCGTCGAGCTGGAGCCGGCGGGTCTCGATCCGCGCCGCGGTGTCGAGGTCGTCGACCGCCGAGAGCAGGTTGCTGGCCTGCTCCATGATGTCGGCGGCGCGGCTGCGATAGGCGGCGGCGGCGGGCCCCAAATATTGGCCGTCGATCATCTCGGCGAAGCCGACGATGGCGTTCAAGGGCGTGCGCAGCTCGTGGATCAGCTGGCGCAGCGATTCGGCGGGGATGCTCGTCCCGAACAGGCCGTCCGGCGCGGGGGCGGCGGCGCCGCCCTCCGGCCGCGCCACCTCGTCGACCCGCGGCCGCCGCGCGGTGCCGCGATAGCCGAGGAAATGTCCCTGCCGCGGATCGAAGAAGGGAACGCCGGAGATCCGCCAGTCGCCCGACCCCGTCCCCGAGCCGGCGACGTTGAAGCGGGCGTCGCGGAACGGCGCCCGTTTCTCGAACGCGCCCGCCGCCTGGCCGTCGACCCCATATTGGCCGCGCTCGGCGATCGATGCGATGCTCTGGCCGACGATCGGCCCCCGCGGCGCGCCTTCGACCCAGAAAAGCACGCCGTCGACGCCTGCCTCCCAATGGAAGCTCTCGACCGAAGGCGGCGCGTCGGGCGCGGGCGCCGCGGTTTCGCGCTGCCGCCGGAAATTCTCGATCCGGGCGACGAGGTCGCGGATCTGGCTGTCGCCGTCCCGCCCCGGCGCGCCGGCGGCCGGCTCGGCTTGCAACCCCTCGGCGCCGGAGCTTTCGACTCTGCCCGACAGGGCGAAGTCGCTGCCGCCGAAGCCGGCCAGAGCGTGGCGCACGTCGGCCGGAAGGTCGCGCCGGTGGCGCAGCAGGCTGCGGCCGGTCGGCGTCAGCGACGGCAGCAAGGCGAGCCATTCCTCCGCCGAGAGCCGGGCGCCGGCGAGCAGGGGCGCGGCGACCTGCGCCTGGTCCTCGGCGAAATAGACAAGGATTTCGGGCGAGACGCGGCGGCCCGACAGCGATTCCGCGGCGAGCCGGCGGGCGGCGGCGGGGATTTGCAGGCGCCGCGCGCGAAGCCAGGCGGAAGCCTCTCCGGCTTCACCCTCGCCGCTCTCCTGCGCGAGCAGGTCGACGACTTGCCGCCACTTGGCCGCCAAAGCGGAGGGATGGTCCTCGCGCTGCGCCAGGACGGTGGCGATCATGTCGTTGAAGCGCACGCCTGTCCTCGCCGCGAACGGGCCGCCTCCTGGCCCATGCAATCGTTAACGCGTGCGCGGGGGCGGTGGAAGGCGGCAAAAAGGCGCGTCGCATATTGGGACGCGCGGACGCGCGGGTCAGCCGCGCATCGCCAGCCATGCGAGCCACAGCCCGGCGAGCCCGGAATCGGGACCGGTGACCTCGCGGAAGGCGGCTTCCGAATCGGCGCGCTGGCCGGCCATCGCGAGCGCCTCGCCGAGGCGCAGATTGACGAGGGCCGGGTCGACGTCGCTCTTTCGGAGCGCGAGGCGGAAGAGCTCGGCCGCCTTGCCGTAGTCGCCATAGCCGAAATAGGCGTTGCCGGTGTTGAGGGCGAGACGGCCGCCCGCACCGGCGCGCGCCTTCGCTTCATCGCCCGCCAGCGACGCCCGGTCGGCGGCGATCTTCGCGCTGTTCGCCGCGAGGAGCTGGGCGCCGTCCGCCGCGCCGAGGGCGCCGGTGCGGCGGCCTTCCTCGATCGCGCTTTTCACCTCGCCGTGCAGGCTCGCCTGGTCCGCGAAGGAGACAAGGGCGAGATATTCGTTCTTGTCCGCCGTGCCGCTCGCACGGATCAGGCGCAGGAGGTCGAGCTCCGAATTGGGCGGCATCGACGCGGACGCCCGGTAGATGGCGAGGGCGTTCCTGAAATTGTCCTTCGTCGGATAGGATTTGAGCAGCGCCGCATTCATCCGGGCGATCACCGCCTCGTCATGCGCCGGATAGGCGATCGCGAGCACGTTGCGATACCAGGCCTCCGGCGCCGGCTTGCCGGAAGCCTCGGTGAGCTGGATGGCGCGCAGAAGGAGCGGCAGCGCCTCGGCATTCTTCTTCAGCTGGAGCTTCGCGCGGGCCAGGTTGACGACATTGTCGATGTCGTTCGGATCGGCCGCGAGCATCGGCGCAAGCGTGGCCTCCACCAGCGCCCAATTGCCCGCATTGCCGGCGAGGATGCTGATATTGTGGTCGATCAGCCCGGCCTCGGACGCATCGGCGCCGCCGCTCGCGAGCACCGCCTGGTAGGCGGCGAGACGCGCCGCCTGATCGTTCACCTGCTCCGCATGCTGCAGCATGAGCTTGGCGAGCACATATTTGTCGTCGCTGCTCTTCGCCGCCGCCTGCGCAGCGGCGAGCGCGACGGGATAGGCGGTTTCGTCCTTGTTGTTGACCGCGTTCTGGAGGTCGGTCAGCGGCTTGCGGGCCTCGGGGCTGATCGCGAATCTGCGCGCGGCCGGCGCCGGCTGGGGGGCCGCCGGCTGGATGGCCGCCGGTTTTTGGGCCTGAGCCGGCTGCGCAACCGCTCCCGCCGCGACGAGAGCACCGGCCATGGCAATCGAGGAAACGAGCTTCACCTTGTTCTCCCGAAGAACAGGCATAAGCCGATCAGCTGCGCTGGCCGAGCCAGGTCAGCCAGAACCCTGCCACCTCGGCGCGCGGGCCGGTCACCGCCTTGAAGGCCGCCTCGGCGCCGGCACGATCGCCGGAGAGAGCGAGCGCAATGCCGATATGCGTGTTGATCACGTTCGGATCGACGCCGCTTTTGCCGAGCGCGGCGCGGTAGAGCGTCACCGCCTTGGCGTAATTGCCGTAGCCCAGATAGGCGTCGCCGGTGTTGAGCGCGATCGTGCCGGAGGGGGCGGCGAGCGCCCTCGCCTCGATCCCCGCCAGGCTCGCTTTGTCCGCCGGGACGCGCGCATTGGCCGCGGTGAGCAGTTCGCGGAACGCAGCCTTGTTGGGGTCGATCATGTTGAGTTGCGCGCCCTCCTGGAGCACCGCCTGCTCCTCGCCGGGCAGGCCGCTGCCGCCGAGCGAATCGGCAAGCTCGAACCAGTCGCTTTCGCCGTTCAGCGCCTTGCTCGCGCGCATCAGGCGGAGGAGGTCGATCGACGCGCTTTTGTCGAGCGTGCTGAGCCGCCGGTAGACGAGCAGGGTGTCGCGCCAGTTCACGGCGTTCGGGTAAGCGGTGATCAGCCCGCGGCCGAACTTCAGCCCTGCCGCCCTCAGATGATTGTCGTAGGCGAGCTTGAGCCCGTATTTGTACCAGGTCTCGTCGGCGTTCTGACCGGCGGCGCGCTTCGCGTCGATCGCGCGTTCCATCAGGGCGGCCGCTTCCTGCGGCTTTTGCTGCTCGCTCTTGATCCGGGCGAGATTGACGAGGACCTCCGGGTCGTTCGGGGTCAGCTCGGCGACATGGTTGAACGCCGCTTCGGCCGCGGCGGGGTTGTGCGCCTTCAGCGCCAGGGCGGCCTGGTTGCGGTAGAGGGCGGGCAGGTCCGCGGCCGGGGCGCCGCCGCTGGCGATCAGCGCGTCGATGGCCCGCGCCTGGATCTGCTCGTCGCCGGTACCGATGCCGATCTGCAGCTCGAACTGGCCGACCGCATATTTGGCGTCGGTGCCCTGCGCCGCGGCCTGCGCCGCCGGCAGCAGCGAGGTCGCCTTCGCCCAATCCTTGGCGTTGATCGCGGCCTGGACCGGCTGCAGCGCCGCCCGCTCCTCCTTGCTGAACTTGTAGGCGCGCTGGGGCGCGGCCGGCGCGGCCGCCGGCGCCCTGGCATTGCCCTGGGCGAAAGCGGGGCCTGCGGCCAGGCCGGCCGCGATCAGCGCGGCGGTCGCGGCGGTGGGAACGAGCTTCATCCATGGTCTCCCGTCATCATTCGAACCGGCCCCATCACCCGCGCTGGGCGAGCCAGACCCGCCAGAGCGCGGCGAGGTCCGCCCGCGCGCCGCCGACGGCGCCGAAGGCCGCATCCGCCTCCGGCCGGCGGCCGGCCAGCGCCAGCGCGATGCCGAGATGGGTGTTGACGATATTGGCGTCCGCCATACCCTTCTGGAGGGCGGCGCGATAGGCATCGGCGGCGGCGGCATAGTCGCCGAAGCTCAGCAGCTGGTCGCCCGCTTCGAGCGTGCCGGCGGCGCGAAGACCGGGCAGGCGCGTCCGCGCCGCGACCGCGTTGCGCGTCGCGGCGACGATCGCCGCCTTGAAGGCCGCTTTGCCGGTATCGACCATCTTCGTCGACACGCCCTCGTCGAGCACCGAACGGCTCTCGCCGGGGAGGCCGGCGGCGGTGAAGTTCTGCGCCGCGTCCAGATAGTCGCGTTCGCCGCCAAGGCTTTTCGCCAGGCGCTGGAGGCGGAGCGCGTCGACCAGGCTCGCCGGATCGGGCTTGGCGGCGTCGCGATAGACGAGGATGACATCCCGCCAATTCTCGGGCGACGGATAGGCCGCGACCCAGTCCCGGCTGAGCCGGAGCGCCTGCGGAGCCAGCGACGTGGACAAAGCGAGGTCGACGCCGCGGCGATACCAGCTTTCCGGCACCGGCTGCCCCCGCGCCTTCTGCAGCGCGATCGCCCGGTCGATCAGCGCCACCGCATCCGCATTCTTGCGGCCGTCCATCTTGAGCTGGGCAAGCGTCAGAGCGAGCTCGGGGCTCGGCGCCAGCTCCAGGGCGCGCGTGTAGGCGGCGTCGGCACGGGCCCGGTCGCGGGTGGAAAGCGCGGTCGTCCCCTGAAGGCCGTAAAGCGCGCCGAGATCGGTCTGTGGCAGCCGGCCGCTGGCGATCAGGGCTTCGACGGCCGAGGCCTGGAGCGCCGCATTGCCGGTTTCGCGCGCGAGCTGGAACTGGAGCAGGGCCGTATAATAACGGGCATCGTCGCTGCGGGCGGCGCCCTGGGCGGCGCTCAGCGCGCCCGCGGCAGCCGCATAATCGCGGCTGGCCAGCGCGCCCTGCAGCGCGGCGAGGGCGCCGCGCTCCGGCTTGCTCAGATGGGGCGATGGGGCCGACGAGACGGGACGCTGCTGGGCCTGGGCAGCCGGGGCGCAAAGCAAAGCCGCGCCGGCGCCGAGGATGAGGCTGAACTTTAGCCTCGGAACGGAACTCATCCACTGCCTCCTGCCTGATCGACGAGCGGCCCCCGGTGCTGCTCGGACGGCGGCCTCTCTAGCTCCAATCCCCACGCGTTGCTAGCGGCGCGGCGCTGAACCGCCGTTGAACCGTAAGTGGCAGCGAACAAAGGCGAAAGACGCCCCCGCCAAGGTGCCGGAAAGGCTGCGGGAAAGCCGAACCGAGCCTCCGGCGAGACGGAGAAAGCGTGCGGCGGGGCTGGCCTTTTGCGCATGGCTTCCTATCTCTGGGTCCTCGCGCGCGTACGCGTATAGGCGCACGCGCGCGGGGTGGCGCCGGGCCGAACCATCGGCTAGGCTCCGTCTCCGACCCGGCGCATGTCCGCGCTCCACGACCAAAAACAAGCAGGAAACCAAATTGGCCAGCGCACCGCCGACCATCGACAGCAGCGATATCTCGCCCGTCTCCATCGTCGAGGAGATGAAGACCTCCTATCTCGATTATGCGATGTCGGTAATCGTCGCGCGCGCCCTCCCCGACGTGCGCGACGGGCTGAAGCCGGTCCACCGCCGCATCCTCTACGGCGCCCATGACGCCGGCTTCATCGCGGGCCGGCCCTATCGCAAGTCCGCCCGCCTGGTCGGCGACGTCATGGGTAAATATCACCCGCATGGCGACGCCTCGATCTACGACGCGCTCGCGCGCATGACCCAGGACTGGTCGATGCGGGTGCCGCTGATCGACGGCCAGGGCAATTTCGGCTCGATGGACCCCGATCCGCCGGCGGCGATGCGCTATACCGAGGCGCGGCTCGCCCGCGTCGCCAACGCCCTGCTCGACGACATCGACAAGGACACGGTCGACTTCCAACCCAATTACGACGCCTCGGAGCGCGAGCCTCAGGTGCTGCCGGCGCGCTTCCCGAACATCCTCGTCAACGGCGCCGGCGGCATCGCCGTCGGCATGGCGACCAACATCCCGCCGCACAATCTCGGCGAGGTGCTGGCCGCCTGCCGTGCTTATATGGACAATCCGGCGGTCACCGTCGAAGAGCTGATGGAGCATGTGCCGGCGCCCGATTTCCCGACCGGGCCGCTGATCCTCGGCCAGGCGGGTGCGCGCAGCGCCTACCAGACCGGCCGCGGCTCGATCATGATGCGGGCCCGCCATGTCGTCGAGGAAGGCCGCGGCGACCGCCGCTCGATCGTGCTGACCGCCATCCCCTATCAGGTCGGCAAATCGGGCCTGGTGGAGAAGATCGCCGAAGCGGCCAAGGACAAGAGGATCGAGGGCGTTGCCGACATACGCGACGAATCCTCGCGCGAGGGCGTCCGCGTCGTCATCGAGCTGAAGCGGGACGCGACGCCCGACGTGGTGCTGAACCAGCTCTGGCGGCACACGCCCGCCCAGGCGAGCTTCCCCGCCAACATGCTGGCGATCCGCGGCGGACGGCCCGAGACGCTCAACCTTCGCGACATCATCGAGGCCTTCGTCCGCTTCCGCGAGGAGGTGATCACCCGCCGCTCCAAGTTCGAGCTCGCCAAGGCCCGCGACCGCGCCCATTTGTTGCTCGGCCTCGTCATCGCCGTCACCAATCTCGACGAGGTGGTGCGGATCATACGCGGCTCCGCCTCGCCCGCCGAAGCACGGGCCGCGTTGCTGGCCCGGGAATGGCCCTCGGCCGAGATCGCCTCCTATATCGCTCTGGTCGAAGCGATCGAGCCGGCGGTGGAAGGCGCCAGCTACCGCCTGTCCGACGCGCAGGTCCGCGCCATCCTCGAGCTGCGGCTCCATCGGCTGACCGGGCTCGGCCGCGACGAGATCGCCGGCGAGCTGCGCGAGCTCGCTACCGCGATCACCGCCCTGCTCGACATCCTGGGCGACCGCGTCAAGCTCTACGCGGTGATGCGCGAGGAGTTCGACGCGGTCGACGCCCAGTTCTCGACCCCCCGGGTGACCGAGATCACCGCCGCCGCCGACGGTATCGAGGACGAGGATCTGATCGAGCGCGAGGACATGGTCGTCACCGTCACCCTCGGCGGCTACATCAAGCGGACTCCGCTGGAGACCTTCCGCGCCCAGAAACGCGGCGGCAAGGGCCGCGCCGGCATGGCGACCAAGGAGGAGGATGCGGTCACCAATCTGTTCGTGACCTCGACCCATACGCCCGTCCTGTTCTTCTCGACCGCCGGCAAGGTCTATCGCCTCAAGGTCTGGCGCCTGCCCGAGGGCGCCCCGCAGGCGCGCGGGCGGCCGATGGTCAACCTGCTGCCGCTCGCGGAAGGCGAGACGATCTCGACCGTGCTGCCGCTGCCGGAGGACGAAGAGGAGTGGGGCAAGCTCCACATCATGTTCGGCACCGCCCACGGCACCGTCCGCCGCAACTCGATGGATGCGTTCACCAACGTGCCGACGGCGGGCAAGATCGCGATGCGCTTCGGCAATGACGAGGAGGGCGATCCCAGCGACCGCCTGATCGGCGTGTCGCTGCTGACCGAGGAGGACGACGTCCTGCTCGCCACGCGGCACGGCCGCGCCGTCCGTTTCGCCGCCACCGACGTGCGCGAATTCCAGTCGCGCACCGCCGCGGGGGTGCGCGGCATTCGCCTTCGGGACGACGACGAAGTCATCTCGCTCTCGATCCTCAAGGGCTTCCCTGCGACCACCGACGAGCGCGACGCCTATCTGCGCGCGGCGCCGTGGAAGGAGAATCAGAACGAGGCGACGCTGCCGCCCGAGCGGATCAAGGCCTTCGAGGAAGCGGAGGAGTTCATCCTCACCGTCACCGAGAACGGCTATGGCAAGCGCACCTCGGCTTACGAATATCGCCGCACCAACCGCGGCGGCCAGGGCATCACCAATATCGAGACGTCGAAGCGCAACGGCTGCGTCGTCGCCTCCTTCCCGGCCCATAACGGCCAGCAATTGATGCTGGTCACCGACCAGGCGAAGCTGATCCGCACCACCGTCGGCGACATCCGCATCGCCGGCCGCAACACCCAGGGCGTCACTCTCTTCCGCGTCGCCGAGGACGAGCATGTCGTCTCCGCCGCCCGCATCGAGGAAAGCGAGGACGAGGCCGAAGCGGTGGTCGACGTCGAGGACCAGACGCTCAGCGCGAGCGATGCGGTGATCGGCGGCGACGGCGGCGACTGAAACCCGCCTGCGGAGGGGCTTGGGCTATTCCAGCCCTGCCTCCTCCCAGCGCGGCCATTTGGCAAAGGCTGCATACCAGAGCAGGATCAAAGCGAGCAGAGATCCGACCCAGGGTATGACGGTCAGGATGCCGATCCACACCGGATAACCCATCTTGCGGCAGATGAGCGACATGCAGATCGGCATATAGGCGAAGAAGACGAGCAGGATCAGAATGAACATCGGTCGCTTCTAGCGATAGCCGGCGGGCTCGTTCGGCCATTCGGCGAAGGCGAGAATGCCGATCGCTACGAGATAGCCGAGGCCGGGGACGATGATGATCAGCGAGAGAAGCGGGTTGAGCCCGGCTTTCTGCATGATCCGGTAGAGCGGCACGACAAGAATGACGGCCAGAACGGCCATCCCCAGCAGAGCTTCCATGATTCTCCCCTCGCTTGAGCCGGAAAGTTGCGGCTTCGACCTGGCTTTGGCAAGGAAAAATCGCCGGCGGGCAAGCGCTTGCGCGCATCCCTCTTTTACGCTCCGGCCGCCTTCTCTATCGGAGGCGGCATGAACCACCAGGTCCATATCATCGGCGGCGGGCTCGCCGGCTCCGAGGCCGCCTGGCAGCTCGCGCAAGCCGGGGTGAAGGTGCGCCTCTCCGAGATGCGCGGCGGCGGCGAGATGACGGCGGCCCATCAGGGCGACGCGCTCGCCGAGCTGGTCTGCTCGAACAGCTTCCGCTCCGACGATGCCGAGCATAATGCGGTCGGCCTGCTCCACGCGGAGATGCGCAGGCTGGGCTCGGTGATCATGGCGGCGGCGGATGCCTGCAAGGTGCCGGCGGGCTCGGCGCTGGCGGTGGACCGCGACGGCTTCGCGGCTTCGGTCACCGCGCGGCTCCTCGCTCATGCCAATATCGAGGTTGTCCGCGAGCGGGTCGAC
>JAQGLF010000283.1 GCA_028293025.1 Alphaproteobacteria bacterium | reverse complement strand
ATCGCAAGCAGTTCGGCCGTCCGCTGGCGGCGACCCAGCTCGTCCAGCTCAAGCTCGCCAACATGGCGACCGAGATCGCGCTCGGCCTGCAGGCGGCCCTGCGGGTCGGCCGGCGGATGGACGAGGGCGCGCTGATCCCGGAGACGATCAGCCTGATCAAGCGCAACAATGTCGGCAAGGCGCTCGACATCGCCCGGATCGCGCGGGACATGCACGGCGGCAACGGCATTTCGGCCGAATTCCAGGTGATGCGCCACGCCGCCAACCTCGAGACGGTCAACACCTATGAAGGGACGCACGACGTCCACGCATTGATCATGGGCCGGGCGATCACCGGGATCGCTGCGTTTTGACGGCGAGCACACGCACCGTCGCCCCAGCGAAGGCTGGGGTCCCGGCGAGGGCATGCACGGCGGCTAACGCCACTGGGGCCCCAGCCTCCGCTGGGGCGACGTGCGGTGGATAAGCCCCTCGCCGGCCTGAAGGTGCTCGAACTGGCGCGGATCCTCGCCGGGCCGTGGGCCGGCCAGCTGCTCGCCGATCTCGGCGCGCAGGTGGTGAAGGTCGAGCGGCCCGGGGTGGGCGACGACACGCGGCATTGGGGACCGCCCTTCGCCGCCGACGGCGCCGCCGCTTATTTCCACGCCTGCAACCGCGGCAAGCAGTCGCTCGCGATCGATCTCGAGACTCCGAACGGGCAGGAACAGGTTCGCGCCCTCGCCGCCGAGGCCGACGTGCTGATCGAGAATTTCAAGGTCGGCGGCCTCGCTCGCTACGGACTGGACTACGAGTCGCTCGCGGCCCTCAATCCCGGCCTGATCTATTGCTCGATCACCGGCTTCGGCCAGGACGGGCCCTATGCCCCGCGCGCGGGCTATGATTTCATCATCCAGGGCATGGGCGGGGCGATGTCGCTGACCGGCGAGCCCGACGGCGCGCCGCAGAAATCGGGCATCGCTTATGCGGACCTCTTCACAGGCCTTTACGCGACGGTGGCGATCCTCGCGGCGCTCAGGGAACGGGACCGCGGCGGCAAGGGCGCGCAGATCGACATGGCCCTGCTCGACACCCAGGTGGCGGTGCTCGCCAACCAGGCGCTGAACTGGATGGTCTCCGGCACCGTGCCGCACCGGATGGGAAACGGCCATGCCAATCTGGTCCCCTACCAGGCCTTCCGCGTCGCCGACGGCGAAGTAATCGTCGCAATCGGCAACGACCGGCAATTCGCGCGGCTGTGCGAGATTTTGGAGTTCCCGGCGCTGGCGCAGGACGAGCGCTTCCGCACCAATCCGGCCCGCGTCGTCCACCGCGAAGCCCTGATCCCCCTGCTCGCCGACGCGATGGCCAAGCGCGGACTCCGGGAGTTTTCGGACGCGCTGGAGACGGCCGGCATTCCGGCGGGCCCGATCAACGCCATCGACGCCGTCTTCGCCGATCCGCAGGTGGTCCACCGCGGCCTCAGGCTCGAGGGCGCGCTGCCGGGTCTCGCCTCCCCCATCGTCATCGACGGCAAGAGGCAGGTGGCGGAGGGGCGCAGCCCCGGCCTCGGCACCGGCACCGGCTTCGACTGATTTCTGTTATTGCCGCCGCCGGGGCGCAAGGCCATCGCAACCCGATGGGACGAGGTGATGAACCTGGAGCTTTTCCTGATCGCGCTCGCCGCCGCAATTGTCCTGCTGCTCCTCTTCCTGTTTGCGGTGCGGCAAGGGCGCTTCGCCTCGCCCGCCGCCCGCGCCGCGGCGGTCGCCGTCATCGTCCTTGCCGTCATCCTGATCTGGCTCGGCCCCGGCCTCGTTCTTGCCCGCTGAGGATCGGCCGTTGATCCAGCAATATGGCGTCGTCCCTTTTCGCGACATTGCGGACGGCACGACCGAGATTCTGCTGATCACGTCCCGCGAGACCAGGCGCTGGGTGGTACCGCGGGGAAATCCGATCGCCGGCCTCACCCCACCGGGTTCGGCCGCGCAGGAGGCGTTCGAGGAAGCGGGGATCAAAGGCGATGTCGCGCCGGAGGCGCTCGGCACCTATCGCTACGACAAGCGCCGCGCCTCCGGCCTGATCGACGAAATTCTCGTCGCGCTCTTCCCGATGCGGGTGCGGGAAATTCTCGACGACTGGCCGGAACGGGCGGAGCGCGAACGGCGCTGGTTCGCGGCGGAAGCGGCCGCCGCGTCGGTGGCGGAAGCGGAGCTGGCCGCGCTGATCCGGCGGGTCGGAGACGGCAGCCCAAGCGCGTGAAGCCGGTTGGAGCAGGCCCGGTTTCCGTCTAGCAGCGGATCGATGATCGAGGACATTCTCGACGCGCTTCCGGAGCCGGCCTTGGTCGTCGCCGGCGGCCGCGTGCGCACCAGCAATGAACCGGCGCGCAACATTCTCGGCCCCGACATCGACGGCCAGGACGTCCGCCTCGCCATCCGCCATCCCGCCGCGGTCGAGCGGCTGCTCACCGCCAATCCGCAGGGGCCGGAGGAAGCGGAGCTGGTCGGCCTCGGCGAGGCGGAGCGGCGCTGGACGATGAGCGTCGCGCCGCTGGCGGATGGCGCCCTGTTCGTCCGCCTGTCCGACCGCAGCGAGGCCCATGCCGCCGAGCAGATGCGGGTCGATTTCGTCGCCAACGCCAGCCACGAGCTGCGAACTCCGCTCGCGACCCTGGTCGGCTATGCCGAGACGCTGCGCGAGCAGAAAGCGGAGCTCGACGACCCCACCCGCGAGAGGTTCACCATCATCGTTCACGACGAGGCGCGGCGGATGCAGCGGCTGGTCGAGGACCTCATCTCCCTGTCGCGGATCGAGGCCGAACGATTCAGCACGCCGCGCGATGCGCTCGACCTCGCCCATCTCGTGCGCGACGCGGCCGGCGGATGCCGCGGCCTCGCCGACGAGCGCGGCTCGGAGGTCCGGCTGGAGATCGAGCCGGATCTTCCGCCGATCGTCGGCGATTTCGGCCAGATCCTGCAGCTGGTCGACAATCTCGTCACCAACGCCTTGCGCTACGGCCGGCGGGGAACGCCGGTGCGAGTCGGGCTGGGGCAGGAGCGGGACATGGTCCATCTGACCGTGGCCGACCAAGGCGAAGGCATTCCGCCCGAGCATATCCCGCGCATCACCGAGCGCTTCTACCGCGTCGACCCCAGCCGCAGCCGCTCGCTCGGCGGCACCGGCCTCGGCCTCTCGATCGTCAAGCATATCGTCGAGCGCCACCGCGGCCGGCTGAGATTCGAAAGCGAGGTCGGCAAGGGCACGATCGTCCACGTTCTGCTGCCGGTCGCCGGCGCCGCGTCGTCATGAGCAGCAAGGGCAAGCTGCTGCTGGTCGAGGACGACCAGGCCCTGGCCGAGCTCCTCCTCTGGCATTTCACGCGCCAGGAGTTCGCCGTCCGCCGCACCGCCGACGGCGAAGAGGCCCTGCTGCTCGCCGAGGAGCAGACGCCCGACATCGTCATCCTCGACTGGATGATCGAGGGCATATCGGGGCTGGAGGTCTGCCGGCAGCTCCGCCGCAAGCCGGCGACCGCCAATGTGCCGATCATCATGCTGACCGCGCGCGGCGAGGAGGCCGACCGGATCCGCGGCCTCGAGACCGGCGCCGACGATTATGTGACCAAGCCGTTCAGCCCCAATGAGCTGATCGCCCGGGTTGCGGCGGTCCTGCGGCGCGTGCGGCCCGCGCTGGCCGGGGAGATGCTCCGCTACGCCGATCTCGAAATGGACGCGGCCGCCCATAAGGTGCGCCGCGGCGGGCGGGCGGTGGCGCTCGGACCGACCGAGTTCCGGCTGCTGCGCCATCTAATGGAGCATCCCGGCCGCGTCTTCTCGCGGGAGCGGCTGCTCGATTCGCTCTGGTCGCCCGACGCCGAGATCGACGCCCGCACCGTCGACGTCCACGTCCGCCGCCTCAGGAAGGCGCTGAACGAAGGCGGCGGGCCGGACCTCATCCGCACCGTCCGCTCGGCCGGTTACGCCCTCGACACGGAGGGCGACGGCTGACGCCGACACAAAAGTGCAACGAAACTGTCATCGACGCGTCTCATGCGCGCTGCTACCGGAACCCCGGCTGGGAGAGGCCGACACCAGGGGGACGAGATGCTGAACCTGTTCCAGGCGCTGATGCCGAAGGAGAGCCGCTTCTTCGACCTCTTCGCCCGCCATGCCGAGACCCTCGTCGGCGGCGCCGAGGTGATGAGCCGGATGTTCGCCGAGCGCCAGGCGATCGGGGAAGCGTGCCGCCAGATTTCCGACCTCGAGAACCAGGCCGATTCGGTCACCCGCGACGTGCTGCACGCCGTCCGCCGCACCTTCATCACGCCCTTCGACCGCAGCGCGATCACCGACCTCATCTCGTCGATGGACGATGCGATCGACGAGATGCAGAAGACGGCGAAGGCGATCACCCAGTTCGAGGTGACGGCGTTCGAGCCCGAGATGTGCGAGATGGCGGCGCTGGCCGAGCGCGCCGCGCGTCTCGTCGCCGAGGCGATGCCCCTGCTCCGCTCGGTCGGCAGCAACCACAATGCGCTCGACAAGATCACCGAGCAGATCGTCCATCTCGAGGAGGATGCGGACAACCTCCACGATACCGGCCTCAAGGCCCTGTTCCAGGCCCATCGGGAGGGCAATGCGATGGGCTATATCGTCGGCCGCGAGATTTACAGCCATCTCGAAAAGGTGCTCGACCGGTTCGAGGATGTCGCCAACGAGATATCCGGCATCGTCATCGACCACGCCTGACGCACGACGTGGACGCCGCCCTCTCCTTTCCCCTGCTCGTCGCCCTGATCGGCGTCGCCTTGCTGTTCGACTTTTTGAACGGCCTCCACGATGCCGCGAACTCGATCGCCAGCATCGTCTCCACCCGGGTGCTGCGGCCGCAATATGCGGTCGTCTGGGCCGCTTTCTTCAACTTCATCGCCTTTCTCGTCTTCGGCACCCATGTCGCCCAGACGATCGGCAAGGGGATCGTCGACGCCAACATCATCAACGCCTCGGTGATCTTCGCCGCTTTGGTCGGTGCGATCTTCTGGAACGTGGTGACCTGGGTGCTCGGCATCCCGTCATCTAGCAGCCATGCGCTGATCGGCGGCCTGCTCGGGGCGGGCATCACCAAATCGGGGCTCGGCGCGGTCGTCTGGTCGGGCGTCATCAAGACCACTTTGGGCATCTTCCTCGCGCCGATCCTCGGGCTGCTCGTCGCCCTGTTCCTGATGCTGGCCATCTCCTGGCTATTCCGGCGGGTCGCCGCGAACAAGGCGGACAAGATCTTCCGGCGCACCCAGCTCTTCACCGCGGCGCTCTATTCGCTCGGTCATGGCGGCAACGACGCCCAGAAGACGATGGGGATCATCGCCGTCCTGCTCTATTCGCAGGGCATGCTCGGCGGGAAATTCCACGTGCCGTTCTGGGTGATCCTCGCCTGCCAGGCGGCGATGGGCCTCGGCACCCTGATGGGGGGCTGGCGGATCGTCCACACGATGGGATCGAAGATCACCCGGCTCAGCCCGCCGCAGGGCGTCTGCGCCGAGCTCGGCGGGTCGATCATGCTCTTCTCCGCGACCGCCCTCGGCATCCCGGTGTCGACGACGCACACGATCACCGGCTCGATCATGGGCGTCGGCGCGGCGCGGCGCGCCTCGGCGGTGCGCTGGGGCCTTGCCGGCAACATCGTCATCGCCTGGCTGATCACTCTCCCGGCCGCGGCGATCGTCGCGGCCCTTGTCTACGGCGCGACCCGGCTCTTCGCCTGACCGGATCGGCACCTGGCTCGAATCCGGTACGACCATTCCACGCTCCTTTTTTCCTCCGTCGGGACATTGACCTCCGGCGAGGCGTTGACGCCTCCGAATCCGCCCTCGGCGGAAGCATGGGAGCGCATCAATGGCCGACACCGCCGCCGACATCCTGCTGGAAACTTTGATCGAATGGGGCGTCGACACGATCTTCGGCCTGCCCGGCGACGGCATCAACGGCATTATGGAGGCGTTGCGGGCCCGGCAGGACCGGATCCGCTTCATCCAGGTGCGGCATGAGGAGACGGCGGCGCTGGCGGCGGTCGGCTATGCCAAGTTCACCGGCCGGCTCGGCGTCTGCCTGGCGACCTCAGGTCCCGGCGGAATCCACCTCCTGAACGGCCTTTACGACGCCAGGCTCGACCATGCGCCGGTGCTGGCCGTGACCGGGCTCCAGCATCACGACCTTCTCGCCACCTTCACCCAGCAGGACGTGGAGCTCGACAAGCTGTTCGCCGACGCCTGCGCCTATAATGCGCGGATCATGGGGCCCGCCCATGTCGAGAATGTCGTCGGCCTCGCCTGCCGCACCGCCCTCGCCTACCGCAAGCCGGTCCATGTCACGATCCCGATCGACGTGCAGACGATGCCGCTCGGCAAGGATAAAAGGTCGGAGCGCAACGTGGCGGGTCACCTCTCCAGCGTGATGGCGCGCGGCGGCGAGGCGGCAGACGAGGAGGCCTTGGACCGGGCCGCCGACATCCTCGAATCCGGCAACCGCATCTTCGTCCTCGCCGGCCAGGGCGCCTTGGGAGCCCGCGCCGAATTGCTCGAGCTGGCCGAAAAGCTGGCGGCGCCGATCGGCAAGGCTTTGCTGGGCAAGGCGGTGATCCCCGACGACAGCCCCTTCACCACCGGCGGAGTCGGCCTGCTCGGCACCGGCCCCTCGGCCGAGGCGATGAAGGCGTGCGACACCCTGCTGATCGTCGGCTCGACCTTTCCCTATATCGAATATTATCCGGAACCGGGCCATGCGCGCGGCGTCCAGATCGACGTCGATCCGCAACGCATCGGCCTCCGCTTCCCGGTCGAGGCCGGTCTGGTCGGCGACAGCCGCCGCGTCCTCCGGTCGCTTCTCCAGCGCGTGGGCCGCAAGGAGGACCGCTCCTTTCTCGAACAGGCGCAGGAGAAGATGCGGACGTGGCGGGAGAGCCTTGCCGCCGACGGCGCGCGCACCGAAATGCCGATGAAGCCGCAGGTCGTCGTCCACGCTCTGGGCCCGCTTCTCCGGGACGACGCGATCCTGATCTCCGATTGCGGCACCAACACCGCCTGGACTGCCCGTTATGTGGAGCTGCGCGGCGAACAGCGCTTCAGCTGCTCCGGCACGCTCGCCACCATGGCCGGCGGCCTTCCCTATGCGATCGGCGCGGCCGCCGCCTGGCCCGGGCGCCAGATCGTCGCCGTCGTCGGCGACGGCGGCCTGTCGATGCTGATGGGCGACCTCGTCACGCTCCGCAAATATGCGTTCGACGTGAAGCTGGTCGTGCTCAAGAACGACATGCTCGGCATGATCGAATGGGAGCAGATGGCCGAGCTCGGCAATCCGAGCTTCGGAGTGGCGCTGGAGCCGATCGACTTCGTCGCCGTGGCGCGGGGCTGCGGCGTGGCCGGTATCAGGATCGAGGACCCTGGCCTCTGCGCCGATCAGTTGCGCGACGCGCTGGCGGCACCGGGACCGTGCCTCATCGAAGCCGTCATCGATCCCAGCGAGCCGCCGATGCCGCCGGGTCTCGACCTGAAGCGCGGTCTCCACCTCGCCAAGGCGCTGTTCAGGGGAACGGACGGCGGCGGTAAGATCGCCCGGACCATCGCCGGCGACCTCGTCCGCGAGCTCATCTGAACGATTTGCGCCGGCGGAAGAGCAGGATCGGCGCGCCGCGATAGAGCGCCTCCTCGCGCTCGGCGAAGCCGCAGCGTTCGGCGAGACGGATCGAGGCGGCGTTGCCGGGATCGATGATGGCCGGAATGAGCGGCGCCTTCAGCCTCGAGTCGGCCCAGGCGAGCGCCGCTTCCACCGCTTCGCCGGCATAGCCCTTGCCCTGCCCGTGCGGCGCGAAGATCCAGCCCATTTCGGGCAGCCCTTCTATGCCCGGCTGCATGTCGCGCTTAAAGTCGGAGAAGCCGACCTGGCCGATCAAATCGCCCTGCTCGCGCCGTTCGACCGCCCAATAGCCGTAGCCGAACAGCGGCCACAGGCCGAGGGCGGACAAGATGCGCCGCCAGGTATCCTCGCGTGCGAAGGGCGTGCCGCCGAGATGGCGCACCACTTCGGGATCGCCCATGGTCGCGGCCCAGGCGGCGAGATCGTCTTCGCGAAAGGCGCGCAGGCGGAGCCGCGGAGTCTCGAGAAGCGGGGCCGCCGCTTCAGCCGAGCGACGGCCTTCGACCGTCACTTCTTGCCGAGGGTGAGCCCGCCGAAGCGCTTGTTGAAGCGCGCGACCTGACCGCCGGTGTCGAGCATGCTGCGGTTGCCGCCGGTCCAGGCCGGATGGACCTTGGGATCGATATCGAGCTGAAGCGTGTCGCCCTCTTTCCCGTAGGTCGAGCGGGTCTCGAAGGTGGTGCCGTCGGTCATCTGCACCGTGATCATATGATAATCGGGATGGACGTTCGTCTTCATCGCTTTGATTTCCTTGAATTTGGCTGGTTCCGACCAGCCTCAACGGACGCGCTTGTGACGCTCGGGCGCTCCTCTACCCGGCGGCGGCCGAATTGACAAGGCGGGCCGCGGCGCATAGCCCGGTCGCCGGTGAAGGTGCCGGCCGAGAGGCCGGTGAAAATGGGAAGCCGGTGCAATTCCGGCGCTGTGCCCGCAACTGTAAGCGGCGAGCCGCCCCTCCTTAAGGGAGGGAAATCGGCCGTGACCCGCGAAGTCAGGAGACCTGCCTTCCGCCGTCGTCCGCATCCGGCCGGGACCAGCCTGCGGTGCGGGGAACGCGCGGGCATAAAGGCCTTCGCGTCCCTCCGAGACGACATCTTGAAAATGTCGTTCGAGGAGGAAGAGAAAATGCACCCGATCCTGTTGCTGGCGGCGTTCGCCGCTTCACCGCCCGCCCCATTGGAGCCCGACCAGACGATCGTCGTCACCGGCTCCCGCGAACCCACGCCGCGCGCGGAGGCGCCGGTATCCGCCACGATCTTCGACGAAGCGACGATCGCGGCGCTGGCGCTGCCGATGACCGCGGATCTGCTGCGGCTGTCGCCGGGAGTCTCGGTCGCGACCTCGGGGCCGCGCGGCACCCAGACCCAGTTGCGCATCCGCGGCGCCGAGGCGAACCACACCTTGCTGTTCGTCGACGGCATCCGATTCAACGACCCCGCCGCTGGCAACGAAGCGCGTTTCGAGCTTCTGGCGAACGACGCCTTGTCGCGGGTGGAGGTGGTGCGCGGGCCGCAATCGGCGCTCTGGGGTTCGGAGGCCCTCGGCGGCGTCGTCGCGCTCGACAGCGCCGATCCCTCCACCGCACGGGGGCTGAGCGCGCTCGGCGAGATCGGCAGCCTGCAGGGCGCCCGCGCCTCGGCGCAGGCCGCGGCCCAGGCGGGGTCGCTCGGCATCGCCGCCTCGGCGGGATGGCTGCACAGCGAGGGCGTGGACAGCGTCGGCCGCGGCGGTGAGCGCGACGGGTTCGACAATCGATCGGCGAGCCTCAAGGCGGTGTTAAAGCCCCTGCCCTCGCTCGAATTCGGCCTGGTCGGCCATTGGATCGAGGGCCTCAGCGAGTTCGACGGCTTCGATCCCGTCACCTTCCGCCGCGCGGAGACCCTCGACGAAACGAGGAATCGGGTCGGCGCGGTCCGCTCCTGGGGAAGCTTCACCAGTGGCGGCTGGTTGCTCAAGGCGGATGCGAGCTGGCTCGGCAGCACCAACCGCAATTTCCTCGGCGACTCGCCGCTCAACCGCACGGCGGGCGAGCGCTTCACCGCCGGCGCGCAGGCGTCGCGAACCTTCGGCGGCCAGGAATTGATCGCCGCGATCGAGCATCAGTCGGAGCGCTTCCACGCCCGCGACCAGAGCTCCTTCGGCGCAACCGATCAGGACCGGTCGCGGCGGGTGGCGGCGCTCGTCGGCGAATGGCGGTCGCGCTGGACGCATTTTCTTTCGACCGATTTGGCGGTACGGCGCGACTGGTTCAGCGCCTTCGCCGACGCGACGACCTTGCGGGCGGCCGCCATCGTCGCGCCCGGCGGCGGCTGGCGCCTCCACGCCGCTTATGGCGAAGGCATCGCCCAGCCCAGCTTCTACGATCTCTACGGCTTCTTCCCGGGCTCTTTCCAGGGCAATCCGGCCCTCAGGCCGGAGCGGTCGAAGGGCTGGGAAGCCGGGCTGCGCTGGCAGGGCGCCAAGGTCCTGATCGGGGTCACCGGATTTTCGAACCGGCTTCGCGACGAGATCCTCGACGTTTTCGATCCCGTCACCTTCCTGTCGAGCACCGCCAATGCCAGCGGCCGGAGCTCGCGGCGCGGGGTCGAGGTCGAGGCGGAATACCGTCCCGTGCGAGCGGTTCTGCTGGCCGCCAATTACACCTGGCTCGATGCAAGCGAGCAGCAGGTCGCCGGCACGGCCAGGGTGCGGGAGGTGCGGCGGCCGCGGCACACGGCCAATCTTGTCGCTACCGGCACCTCCGGCCGCTTCAGCTGGGGCGCGAGCGGCGCCTATGTCGGCGCGCGGACCGACAACGACTTCGATTTCTTTCCCGCGCCCACAATAAGGCTCCATCCCTATCTGCTCGCTTCCGCGCGGGTGGGATGGCGGATCGGCCACGGGCTCGAAGCCTATTTGCGGGCGGAGAACGCCTTCGACGCCCATTATCAGGACGTGGTCGGCTATCACACGCCGGGAAGGACGGTGGATGCGGGCTTTCGCGTTTGTCTTGGCGGCTAGCCTCGCCGCGGCGCCGGCGGCGCAAGCCGCCGCGCCGAAGCGGGTGGCGTCGCTCAACCTGTGCACCGACGAGCTGCTGCTGCTGCTCGGCGAGGAGCGGCAGATCGCCTCGGTCACCCATTTGTCGCAGAATCCGGCGGAGACGCCGCTCTGGCGGCAGGCGCGGCGGTACGGGCGCAACGACGGCAGCCTCGCCTCGGTCGCGGCGCTGCGGCCGGATTTGGTGCTGACCATGGGGGGCGGCGCCCGCGACCGCGCCGGCATCGCTGGCCGGCTCGGCATCCGCCTGCTCGATTTGCCCTATCCGCGGAGCCTGAGCGACATCGCCGCCAACGCGGCGGCCGTCGCCGGCGCGCTCGGCCGGCCGGGCGCGGCGAAGCCGGCCCTCCGCCTTTTGCAGCAGCTCGAGCAGAGCGCGCCGGCCGCCGGCACCGACACGATCTGGCTCGGCGGCGGCGGGCGTACCGTCGCGGCGTCGGGCCTGTCGGCGCAGTGGATGAGGCTGGCGGGGCTGCGCCAGCGCGCCCTCACCGGCGACCGCGTCTCGCTCGAGGAGCTGCTGGTGCGCCCACCGGCTTTGATCCTGCGCAGCGACTATCGCGCCGGCCAATATTCGAGCGAGCAGCGCTGGCTCTCCCACCCTCTCGCCGCGCATGTTCGCCGCTCCCGCACCCTTGCGACGGACGGGCGGCTATGGACGTGCATGGGGCCTCTGCTCGCCCCGGAGATCCTGCGGCTGCGGCGGGAGGTGCGCGGATGAGCCTGCGCACCGCCCTCCTGCTCTGGCTGCTCGTGCTGCTGCTCTTCGCCGCCTCGCTGCTGGTTCCGGCCGGCGATCTGGTCTCGTTGTTCCACCAGGACCGCGGCCTCGCTTTCGCTTTGCTGCGCGAGCTGAGGCTGCCGCGGGCGCTGCTCGCGCTCGCTTACGGCGCAATGCTCGGGGCCTCGGGCGCCGCGATCCAGGCCTTGTTCGCCAATCCCCTCGCCTCGCCAGACCTCACCGGCACCACCAGCGGCGCCGCGCTGGGCGCGGTGCTCACCGCTTACATTTTCGGCTTCAGCGCGCCGCTCGCTTTGTCGATCGGCGCGATGGGCGGGGCGCTGGGGGCCCTGCTGCTGCTCCTGTTCCTCGCCGGTCCCGCGGCGGAAACGGCCACCTTGCTTCTCGCCGGGCTGGCGATCAGCGCCCTGGCCGGAGCGCTCACCACTTTGGCTCTGGCCCTCGCCCCCTCCCCCTTCGCCTTTTACGACGCCTATGAATGGCTGATGGGCTCGCTGATCGACCGCAGCCTCTCCCAGGCGCTATTCGCCGCGCTGCCGGCGCTGGCCGCGATCCTGCTGCTGCTGAGGCTGCGGCCGGCGCTCGACAGCCTCACCCTCGGCGAGGAGGTCGCCATGTCCTTCGGCCACGATATCCGCCGGCTGCGGCTCCTCGTGGTCTGCCTCACCGCCGCCGGCGTCGGCGCCTGCGTCGCGATTTGCGGCGCGATCGGCTTCGTCGGCCTCGTCGCGCCGATCTTCGGCCGGCGCCTCACCGGCGGCCATCCGGGCCGGGCTTTGCTCCCCGCCGCCCTGATCGGCGGCGCGCTGCTGCTCGCTTCGGATCTGGTCGTCAGGCTGGCGCCGCTCGGGCGGACCTTGCCGATCGGCGTGGTGACGGCCTTGCTCGGCGCGCCCTTCTTCCTGTGGCTGGTCGTCCACATGCGGTGGAGGATGCGCCGGTGACCCCCATGCTCGACGCGCGCGGCCTTCGCATCCGGGACCGGCTCGATCCGACCGACCTCGGCATCGAGGCGCCGCAATTCCTCTGCCTGGTCGGCCCGAATGGGAGCGGCAAGACCAGCCTGCTCCACGCCCTCGCCGGCATCGGCGATGCCGAGGGCGAGGTGCGGATCGACGGCCGCGACCCTAGGCTTGCGGCGGGGGACGAGCGAAAGAGGCTTCTTTCCTACCTCCCCGCCTCGCGCGACATCGCCTGGCCGGTGAGCGGCCGCAGCCTCGTCGCTCTGGGGCTCCCGAGCGGCGCCGGCGATGCCGAAGTCGAGCGGGTGCTGGCCGAGCTCGACGCGGACGCGCTGGCGGAGCGGCGGGTCGACCGCCTGTCGACCGGCGAGCGCAGCCGGCTGCTCATCGCCCGCGCGCTGGCGCCGCGGCCGCGCCTGTTGCTGCTCGACGAGCCGGCTGCCAATCTCGATCCGCAATGGCAGCTGAGGCTGATGGAGCATCTGCGGCGCGTGTCGGGCAGCCAGGCGGTGGTTGCGGCCATGCACGACCTCGATCTGGCCGCGCGCTACGCCGACCGGATGCTGATCCTGGATGGCGGCCGGATCGTCGCGGACGATGCACCTGCGGAGCTGGTCGAAGGGTCGGACGTCCGGAGCGTCTTCGGGATTGAGCGCCGAGGCGGCACTTGGGAGCTTCTGTAGAACGGGAAAGTCTTACGGTGACGCATGTCCGCATTTCGGGCGAGCAAATGGCGCAGCTTTTCTTTCGCGCCAACGTCTTGCAGCGGATTGTCTGCGATATGTGCGAGGAGCGGAGCAGCCTTGCAGCGATGCTTATTTCAGCCGTAGATTACCCAGCTTTTGGCGGTCTCTACATCCTCGAGATGAACCCATTGCGATCAGGCGTAGTCCAGCGGGTGCAAAAGGACTGTGCCGGAGTGGAACTGATGACGCGATAATCGTCACCAATCGGACGTAATTGGTACTTGCAAGCGATCTTCTATTGCAGAATGGTCTTCGTCGCGAAGGGCACGCGATGTCAGAAGTCGAGAAAGAGGACCCTGGCGGTCCACAGTCTCTGGAACGTCGCGTCTGGCAGGCCGCCATCGCGGGAGAGGCTTTTCGCCCGCTGCCGGACGAGCGACTCCCCGCCGACATGCTCAAGCGGCTGGTGGTGGGCATTCGCCCGCACTCGGTCGAGGAGTCGCCGCCTCTCGGCGTCATGATCGTCGAAGCCATTGTCGAGGGGCGACTGGAGCTCGGCGGGCTGCTGGCGCCGTCCGGTGGGCGGTTCATACCGATGGAGTTCCGGGACTGCAGGCTGATCGGCGGCTTTTCGGGAAGTCACGGCCGCTTCAGCCGGCTCGCCTTTGATGGATGCACGTTCGAGGATTCACCTTCGGTGGCCGGGGAATCCGAACCGCGCCCGACGCTCGATCTTACGGGCACCACCATCGCCGGCGGCCTCGCCGTCACCCGATGCCGTCCCGCCGGCGCTGACGATCACCTCTGGATCCGGGCCCCGGCCGCGCGCGTTGAGACGATGCTCGACCTCTCGCATACGCTCCTGCGCTCGCCGCCCGACCGGTTGGCGGAAAGGCTTTGGTCCGAGCCGCCGATCGCCGCGCTCGATCTGGAAGGGGCGCAGATTGGAGGGGACCTCGACCTCAGCGCTGCTCGCATCGAGGGCCGCCTGTACGGGCGCAACGTCGGTATCCGCAGCAATCTGTGGCTGAGCGGCGCGAGCCTCAGTGCCGACGCCGCGCACGCGCTTTTCCTCCCGGGCGCTCGGATCGGCGGCCTCGCCACCATGGACCGGCGCGCCGACCTCGCCGACAGTTCCGGCCCTGTCCGCCAATTCACCTGTTCGGGCGAACTCAACTTCCGGGGCGCCACGATCGGCAAGGACCTTCATCTCGACGAGGCCAGCGTCGCAGGAAAGGTGGACCTCCTCGATGTCGAGGTCGGCAACGACCTCATTCTCAGCGCCGCCGTCCGCGACGGCATCGATATTACCGGCTGTCGGATCGGCGGCTCGCTCGATCTTGACGGTCTCCAGGTCGGGGAAAAGTTCGAGAAGCTGCTGCTGCGGGACGGCACCGCCGGACGGTCGCTCAACCGGGGACGAAGCACGCGCTCCTTCAAGCTGGTGGCGGCGCGCCATCAAACGCTCTCCTGCATAGCCGACGCACAGCTCCTGGAGACGCTTTGGGAACAGCAGCTGGAGGAACCCCCGCGGACGGAGCTCGTCCAGGCCGGATTCATCATCCAGGGCAGCAAGATCTGCCGGCTCGACGGCTTCGCTTCCGGCCTCGAGGCGGCCGTGGAGGCCTTCGGCCATGCCGTCGCCGACACTCGGACCGCGGTGGAGTTCCTCAAGATCTATGCGGCCTATGCGGTGGGCGAAGGCGCATTCCCGCTCGTCCAGCGGGCGGGAGCGGAGGCGCTACCACCTTTCGCGCGGATAGAAGGGCCGGATGAGCCGTCGGTCGCGGCGGACGACTTCTTCCACGTAAAGAGCCGCATCGCGCCCGGCGCCTACGAGGTTGAAGCCTGCGCGCTTTACAACGGCCAGCTTTGCCGCTGCCGCTTCCGCATCGCGCACGACGGTAAGGGGCTCCGCGTGGAACGACCGCGCCGCTTGCAGGAGGGGCGATCCGTAGCGAACGCTCCACGCTTTTTCCCCCCGTTCGCGTGGCATCCGCACCTCGACAAGGTGGAGCGGAACCGCCTTCTGGATCGGCCCCGCTGGGTCCTTCCGGCAGTCCTCGACGCTACCGTATCGGTCCCCGACAAGCAGCTTTCCGGACTGGCGAAGAAGCTCGATCGGCACATGTGGCGCGGCGTCTCGCTCGATGGCTCGATCGTTCTTTCCAACTTCTCCTGCCGGGTACTGGACGATGAGGGCGGCCTCTACTGGGGCCGGAACGCGCATATCGACATGCTCCATTTCAATTACGAGCAGGCGACATGGTTCCCGCGGCGGGAAGGGCGGCACAAACCGTCGCACAAGCGCGCGCTGGACCTTATCCTCAGCTGGTTGGTGAGCTATTTGTGGCCGCCGGCCCTCGGCTGGTTCGACCGCCGCGGGCGCTGGGTGCGGAGCGACGACTTCTGGAACCCATGGGAAACACGCCGGAACTGGCTCTACCAGCAGTTTGTCCCCTCGGCTGAATTGCCCTGCCGGGCCCGCTACAAGATTGACGAGCGCGAATATGCGCCGCAGCCCTTCGAGCAGGCCATCCAGGCTGCGCGCCGGGAGGGGCATGAGGATTTCGCCATCGAGTTCGAGGTCCTGAAGCACCGGATTGAGTGGCGACTGACCTCCTGGCGCACCCGCGACGGCCTGGCGTTCCTCGGGCTCGCAATCGCGTCGTTCTGGCTTTATCGCCATCACGGGTCGCTCGTCTGGACCTTCCTCGCCGCGCTGTGCAGCCTCGGCCTCATCGTGTTCGGCTCGCCCATCGCCGCGACGTTCCGTAGACTCCTGCCCAAAGGCTGGGGATGGCTCAGGAAGCCGCTCGTACAGTCCGTCTATTATGCTCCCGCCTTAATTCTCTACTTCATCGATGGTTGGTACGCGCGGCCGCTTCACTTCGTCATCGCGCTGATCATCTACCTCGCGATCCGCTACGTCGTATCGCTGTCGGGAGCGTTCATGGGGTTGGGGTTCGGCTATTTGCGAAAACCCAGCCGCGCGATCGGAACCTTCGTCTTCGCGTTCCTCGTCGGCTGGGGGGGAGTCCATGAGGCGAATAGCCGGCTTCACATGCTCGTCGTGGACGCGGAGCCCGTCGCGGGCGCGGCCGGTGCCGGGGCGCAGGAAAAGGGGAATCCAAATCTCCCGATCATCATTTCGGCCGGCCGCGTTTCGCCGAGCGGCGAGATGTCGTGCCTGCCGCTGGTGAGCGAGCCGCTCTATGCCCTCGACATCCTCATCCCCCTCCTCGACCTGCGGGAAGAGAGCCGTTGCGAGGTCAAGCGGGAGGCGGACGAGAGCGAGGGCCTGCCGCGGGCGCGCGACGTCCACAGCCTTTCACAGGCGGTAACGGAAATTCCCAGGCGCCTCGTCCACTATCCGGGTTTCTGGGCAGTCCTGAAGGTGCTTTATGCGATTGGCGGATGGTTGATCGTGACGCTCTCCATCCTCACCTTTGCCCAGGCGAACCGGACGAAGACCGAGGACGGGCGCTGACGCCGCCGGGATTGGGTACGGACCTCAATCCGCCGGCGGATCCGCGATCATCGCCGTGAAACCGGCCTGGGCGGCGAGCTGGCCGTCGACCAGCACCCGGCCCGCGAACTTGCAGATCTTGCCGCGGTCCTGGATCAGATCGACCTCGATCCGCAGCAGCACGCCCGGCTCGACCGGCTTGCGGAACTTGGCGCCGTCGATCGCCATGAAATAGACGAGCTTCCCGGACCCGGCGAGGCCCAGCGATTCGACCGCGAGAATGCCCGCCGCCTGCGCCATCGCCTCGACGAGGAGCACGCCCGGCATGATCGGCCGCGTCGGGAAATGGCCCTGGAAGAAGGGCTCGTTGATCGTCACCGCCTTGATGCAGGCGATCCGCGCATGCGGGACCAGCTCCTCGACGCGGTCGACGAGCAGCATGGGGTAACGATGCGGCAGCGCCGCCATCACCCGCCGGATATCCAGCGGGCCGATGGCGGCGCTTCCCGGTTCGGAGCTCACCGGCCCTGAGGCTGCTGTCCCGGCGGCGGCGCCGGCATCGGCGTCACGTTGACGCTGGGTACCGCGGCGTTGAGCGCGGTCAGCACTTCGTTGGTGACGTCGAGCGTCGGCGCATGTGCGAGGGTCGCGCCGACATCGACCGCGAGGTTGGCGCCATGGGCGTTCATCACCTGCTGGTAGATCGGGGCGAGGCGCTCGTTGAGCTGCCGGGCGACGTTGGCGCGGGTCGACTGCAGATTCTGGTCGAGCTGGCCCAGTTCCTGGTTCGCCTGGTTCTGGCGGGTCTGCAGCGCATTGTAGCGCGTCTGCAGCGCCGTCTGCGCCTGGGTCTTGGCCGGGCCGGCGGGCTGGTTCTGCAGCGCCGCGATCGCCTGGTCGATCGACTGCGCCTCGGTCTGGATCGGTCCGCGCAGCGATTGCGCGCGCAGCTGGGCGCTGCTGACCATCGCCTGGAGCTGGGCGCCGGCGGCACGGCAGGCGGTGCATTCGCTGAACAGGCGATCGGTGTCGACGACGACGATCGTCGCCGGGGTCGTCCGCTGGGCGGAAGCCATGCCGGGGGTGACGAGAGCAAGCGCGGCGACGGCCGCGCCGAGAAGATGTTTGGTCATTAGAATGCTGTCCCTACGTTGAATGTGACGAGTTTGGTGTCATCCCCAGGCGCCTTGATAAGCGCCTTCGCTACATCGATCCTGAACGGACCGAAGGGGGAATTCCAGTTGACGCCGAAGCCGATCGACACGCGCGGGCGCGGCGTGTCCCCGTGAAACTCTTCGCTGAACGGCGTGATGCCGGAGACGAGGTTGGTTCCGGTCGCGCAGGTCCCATCGGACGCCGTCGACGAATTCTGCCCTGCGGTGTCGATGCAATGGTTGATGGCGCGAATGTCGTTCGGGGCGACCGTCTGGGTGCCGGGGTGGCGCACCCCGAACACGGCGCCGATGTCGACGAAGACCGAGGGCCGCAGGCCGAGCTCGCGGAACTGGTTGCCGACCGGGATCTCGACCTCGGCGCGGGCGAGATAATAAGCCCGGCCGCCGATCGCGTCGTCGACGATGTTGTTGCGGGTCCTGTCGAGCACGAAGGCGCCGGTCGTGGTGTCCGTCACGAACGCGCCGTTCGCGTCCTTCTTGTAGAAGAAGCGCTGGACGCGCGGGCCGACGCCGCGGATGTCGAAGCCGCGAATGTCGGGCTCGCCGAGGAAGAAGCGGTCGGTGAGCCGCACCGGATCCTCGTCGGCGGCTGGAGCGGATTCGAAGCTCTTGATGTAGCCGCCTTCGCCGGTCAGCGAGAAGATGAACTTGCCCGGCAGCTGCCAATATTTGGCGCCGTTGACGCGGGTGCGCAGATATTTGACGCTGCCGCCGAGGCCCGCGAAATCCTGGTTGAGGCCGAGGCGCTCGCCCCGGGTCGGGCGGATACGGTTGTTGGTGCTGTCGTAGACGAGCGAATAGCCGACCGAGGAGGTTATCCGCGTGCCCAGCGCCTCGCAGAGATAGCGGCCCGCCTGGAGCGGATCGCAGACCGCGGGAAGCGGCCCCGCCCCGTCCGGATCGGTGAAGAACAGGGTCTTGTCGAGCGAGACCTTGTCCTGGCTGAGGCCGTAGCGGAGCGCCATCGACAGATATTCGGTCAGCGGCAGGCCGGCGCGGATCTGGGCGCCGGTCGACACCTGCTGGTAGGTAGTGCTGCGGCTGGTGCCGATGAAGTTGAAGTTGCTGAGGTCGCGGCGGAAGACATCGAAGCCCATCGCGATGTTGCGGCCGAAGACATAGGGTTCGGTGAAGCCGAGATCGACCGACTTCGAATAGCTCGAATAATTGACCGAGGCGCGCACCTCCTCGCCCTTGCCCATGAAATTGCGCTGGGTGATGGCGAGGTTGACGAGGAATTTCTCGAGGCTCGAATAGCCGGCGGAAATCTCGAGCTGGCCGGTGGCCTTCTCCTCGAGGTTGACGCCGAGGACGACGCGGTCGGGCGTCGATCCCTGGGTCTGCTCGATCTCGAGATTGTCCTGGAAGAAGCCGAGCGACTGGATGCGGTCGCGGGAGCGCTTCACCTGCACGCTGTTGAACGGATCGCCCTCGGCGACGCGGAACTCGCGCCGCACCACCCGGTCCCGGGTCAGCGTGTTGCCGTTGATGTTGACCCGCTCCACATAGACGCGGGGCGTCTCGGCGACCTTGAAGGTCACCGTCATGGTGAGCTTGTCCTTGTCGTGCTGGAAGTCGGGCTGGACGTCGGAGAAGGCGTAGCCGAACAGGCCGGCGCTCTCGTTCAGCGCGGTGACCGTGTCCTCGACCTGCTTGGCGTTGTACCAGTCGCCCTTCTTCATCGGCAGCATCCGGTTGAGCCCGTCACCCTTGAAGTCGCGGATCGCGCTTTCGACCTTGACGTCGCCGAACTTGTAGCGCGGCCCTTCCTCGACGACGTAGGTGATGATGAAGTCGCGCTTGTCGGGCGTCAGCTCTGCCACGGCGGAGACGACGCGGAAGTCGGCATAGCCCTGGGTCAGGTAGAATTGGCGGAGCTTCTGCTGGTCGTAGGCGAGGCGGTCGGGATCGTAGACGTCGCCGGAACCGAGGAAGCTCAGCGGGCCGGTGCGCTTCGTTGCCATCTGCGAACGCAGCTCGCCGGCGCCGAACTTGTCGTTGCCGATGATGTTGATCTGCCGGATCTTGGAGCGCGGGCCCTCGTTGATCTCGAAGACGACGTCGACGCGATTCTGCTCGAGCTGGACGATCTTCGGCTCGACCCGGGCGGCAAAGCGGCCCTGGCGGCGGTAGTGCTCGATGATCCGGGCGACGTCGGCGCGGGCCTTGGAGCGGGTGAAGATCTGCCGCGGCGCGAGCTTGATCTCCGGATTGATCTTGTCCTCCTTCAGGCGCTTGTTG
>JAQGLF010000131.1 GCA_028293025.1 Alphaproteobacteria bacterium | reverse complement strand
CCGTGGAGCATGGCATGTCACTGGCTCTCCTGCTGAGCTTCCAGGCCGCCGCGGCGGCGGCGGCGCCCGTTGCGCCCCGGGACGTCCGCGCCGTCGACTTCGATCTCGCCAAATACCGGTCCGACGCCAATCAGGGCGTCGAGAGCCTGTTCGCCTGCGCCCCTTCGCCGGGCCCCGACATCGTCGTCTGCGGCCGCCGGCGCGGCGGCGCCTACCCGCTCGGCGAGATGGGCCGCATCTTCGAGTACGGCCCGCTGCGCGCGGAAACCCGCATCGGCGGCGCGAACCTCGACGCCCATGTCGAAAGCTTCACATTCTCCAACGGCATGATCAGCAAGCGACTGATGGTGAGGCTCAAGCTGCCGTTTTGAGGATCGGCGGCCGGATGTTTGAGATCAGGACTGTTGCCCGAATACTTAGTGAGGGATCGTTAATCGGGCACCGATAAATCTCCCCAGATGCCGTCATCAAATCAGGTCCGGGCACAGAGGCGGGCGCTACGATGGGCGCAGGACTCGATATGCGCCGGCTGCGGCGGACACCTTCCAAGCCCGCGGCGTCTCAAGCGATTCGATCCGGAATACCCCACCTTCGATCACGTCATTCTGAAATCACGCGGTGGACGGCGGACCTTGACCAACGGACTGCTCAAGCACCTCCGCTGCAATCAGGCCCGCGGGAATCGTCGAGCCAACGGTTGCGATCGGGTCTGGCTCGAAGCCGTCAAGGCCAGACTCTCGAATCGGCCGCCCAGCTTCAAGGCAACATGCAAGAAGCCGAAGCGATCGCGGCCAGCTCGGATGCAGTGAATTAGGTATTGTGTCACCGGAATTGCCAGTCCCGGTCAGGCTAGCATGGGGGCACGAAGCTGGCACTCCGTACCGTGTGCCGTCGGATTGCCCGGGATTGCAGCGCGGCCGTCGCGCCGCTAGCCGCCCCGCGAGCGACGGGAGAGAGGCAGCGATGACGCGAATCGGGTCAACGCCTTCAGCATTTCCATCGATGGCTACGGCGCCGGGCCGGATCAGGATCTCGAGCATCCGCTCGGCGCCGGCGGCGAGGCACTGCACCAATGGGCCTTCGCCACGCGCACCTTTCGGGCGATGTTCGGCCAGCAGGGCGGCGCGACCGGCGTCGACGACGGTTTCGCGGCGCGCGGCTTCGAGAATGTCGGCGCCTCGATCCTCGGCCGCAACATGTTCGGCCCGGTCCGCGGCCCCTGGAGGGACGAGAGCTGGCGCGGCTGGTGGGGCGATGAGCCGCCCTATCACGTGCCCGTCTTCGTCCTCACCCACCACCAGCGCCCGCCGCTCGAGATGAAGGGCGGCACGATCTTCCATTTCGTCACCGGCGGCATCGGCGAAGCGCTCGATCGCGCGCGCCAGGCCGCCGCCGGCCGCGACGTCCGCATCGGCGGCGGCGTCGCCACCATCCGCCAATATCTGGAGGCGCGCGCCATCGACGAGCTGCATCTCGCCGTGTCGCCGGTGGTGCTCGGCAAAGGCGAGAATTTGTTCGCCGGCCTCGATTGGCTGGCGCTCGGCTATGAAGTGGCCGAGCATGTCGGCGGCGAGGCGGCGATGCATGTGGTGATCACGCGGCATGGATAATTAGGGATTGTGCTCTCTGAAATTCGAGCGTCGCCTTTATGACAGAAACCTAAAATAAAAGTGCTGTAGCTAGATTGGCTATGAACCAAGTCGGAATTCCGAATACGATTACTTGGCATATCCGGTTGGATACGCTGTATGTCGCAAGGTCTGCGCCCCACAGAAAGGCAACATCCTTAAGCCACCGCTGTTTAATTACTTCGAACGGAATAGACGCTATGATAGCAAAGACACCCAACACAGCCGTTAAGGCGGCGGCTTCTCCGGCCACTGTAGAAAGAGGCTTCTTACTACCTTCAATTATTAAAAAGTGAGCCATTGATCTCGCAAAAGCTAGAAGAGCGACTATAAGTCCAAGAACGGTCGGCCAAAGGTCGGCAACGAACGTCGTAACGTCGCGCCGCCCTCGAGTGATACGTTCTATGCTCTCCGCAATTCGGCGGGCCTTGTCGTCGGGGCCAGCTACGTGCAATGTGACTGCACCGTTTATTGAGGTAGATCCAATCCGGACTGATCCCGATAAGTCCCCTAAGGGAGCTGAGATTTCAATGCTCCTAACAAGACGCTTATGATCGGTTTCAATTTGGTCAAGCAAATCGTCAGTGTCGCCTTCGTATGTGCTTCCGTCAGTGAGGCGAACAGTGATGGTGGGCTTGCCACGTTTCTCTAGGTATTCTCGGTCGTCTTCGGTGGAGCTTTCCAAGCTAGCTTGATACATTTCCGTAAAGAGAAGAAATATCTCCTTTATCTGGTCGCGGTCGATCACGACTCTAGCATCAACAAAGCGAGTGATCGAGACGGGCAGCGCTTTCAGCCTCACCATGCCACGCCGCCTCCATTGCTTCCTGAGTTAGGCGTTACTCCGCCGCCACGCCGGCCCGCGTGAACATATCCTCACCATCGGCCTTTGCTGGCGTCTCCGCGCCAGTCCCGTCATTCGCCGCCTTGGCCGATTTCCTGCGATCGAAATTGTCCCACACCTCGCCCCAATTCCCGCGCGTCGCGGCCTTCGAATATTCGGTGGCCCTCGTCTCGAAGAAATTGGCGTGCTCGACGCCGTTGAGGAGGGGCGCCAGCCAGGGGAGGGGGTGGTCCTCGATCATGAACATCGGCTTCAGCCCGAGCTGGCCGAGGCGCCAGTCGGCGATGTAGCGGATATATTTCTTGATCTCCTTGGGCGACATGCCGGGGACGGGGCCCATCTCGAAGGCGAGGTCGATGAACGCGTCCTCGAGGCCGACGGTCTTGTGGCAGACGTCGCGGATGTCGTCGGCGACCGCCTTGGTCATGCAGTTCCGCTCCTTGACGAAGGCGTGGAACAGGCGGGTGATGCCCTCGCAATGGAGGCTCTCGTCGCGGACCGACCAGCTGACGATCTGGCCCATGCCCTTCATCTTGTTGAATCTCGGAAAATTCATCAGCATCGCGAAGCTGGCGAAGAGCTGCAGCCCCTCGGTGAAGCCGCCGAACATGGCCAGGGTACGGGCGATATCCTGGTCGCTGTCGACGCCGAAGGTGGCGAGATAATCGTGCTTGTCCTTCATCTCCTTATATTGAAGGAACATGCCATATTCGCTCTCGGGCATGCCGATCGTGTCGAGCAGGTGGCTGTAGGCGGCGATGTGGACCGTCTCCATGATGGAGAAAGCGGTCAGCCTCATCTTGATCTCGACCGGCTTGAACACGCGGCCATATTTGTCGTGGTAGCAATCCTGCACCTCGATGTCCGCCTGGGTGAAGAAGCGGAAGATCTGGGTGAGCAGGTTGCGCTCATGCTCGGTCAG
>JAQGLF010000122.1 GCA_028293025.1 Alphaproteobacteria bacterium | reverse complement strand
ACGAAGTTGACGCCCCCCTCGACGACGCGAATATCGACCGTTTCTGCGATTTGCTCGACCGCATGACGGCGGAGACCGACACGCGCTATCTGATCGTTACCCACAATGCGGTAACGATGAGCCGCATGCACCGGCTGTTCGGCGTGACGATGGTCGAGAAAGGCGTCAGCCGTCTCGTCAGCGTCGACCTCGGTGGAGCGGAACGCCTTCTCGCCGCTGAATAAGAGCGCCGGCCTTCCCGGCCGCGGCGCGCGTGGGGAGAGCCGGTGAGGTTCGTCCCTCCCCATCCGCCGCGCGGCGCACCGGTCGCGGTCTGGCGCGGTTTCCTCGGCGAGCGGTCGCGCACCGCCGTCTACGGCTGGTCCGAAGCGGCGTTCGAGCTGAAGCACATCAAGCGCAGGGTGTTCGGCTACGACGTCCACATCCCGCTCGATCCGGACGCCGTGCAGCACGTGCTGCTCGATAACGCCGCCAATTACGTCAAGCCGGACATCGTCAAGACGCTGCTACGCCCGACGATCGGCGGCGGCCTGCTCAGCTCGGACGGCGCTCTGTGGCGGGACCAGCGGCGGATCGTCGCCGCCAGCTTCGCGCCGGCGGCGGTCGACGCGCTGGTTCCGGCCTTCGGCCGCGCCGCCGCGGCGATGGCGGCGGGCTGGAGCGAGGCCGTAATCGACATGGCCGCCGAGGCCACGGCGGCGACGATGCGGGTGATCGCCGACACATTGTTCGCCGGCGATCCTCGCCTCGTCAGCCGGGCGGCGATGGACCATATCACCGCCGCGCTCGAAGGCGCCGGCGAGGCGCGGCTCCAGGCGCTGATGGGGCTTCCGGTCATACCCTGGAGCCGCAAGGGAAGGGCCGCCCGCCGCGGCCAGAATTTCCTCCGTTCGACCTTGGCCGAGGTGGTGGCGGAGCGGCGCACGGCCGGCGGTCCGGACGATTTTCTCGGCCGGCTGATCCTCGCCCTCGAGGATCGCTTCGACCCGAAGGAGGCGGCGGAGCTGGCGATCGACAATGCCGCGACCTTCTACCTCGCCGGGCACGAAACCACCGCCAATGCGGTCACCTGGACGCTCTTCCTCCTCTCCGAGCAGCCGGACCTGCAGGCCGAAGCGGCGGCCGAGGCGCGCGCCGCCCTCGCCGCCGGGACCGACGACACGGACCTGCCCGCTCGGCTGCCCCTGCTGCGCCGCATCCTCGAGGAGAGCCTGCGCCTCTACCCGCCGGTTCCGCGCTTCGACCGGCAGGCGGTTGGTGCGGATCGCCTCGGCGAAGCGGAGGTGGCGCCGGGCGCGATCGTGTCGATCTGGCCGTGGCTGCTCCACCGCCACAAGGCTCTGTGGGACGATCCCGACGCCTTCGATCCGGATCGCTTCCGCGCGGGAGGCCGGGCGCGCCACCGCTTCCAGTTCCTGCCGTTCGGCGGCGGGCCGCGGCTCTGCGTCGGCGCCCGCTTCGCCACGGCCGAAGCCTTGGCCGTTCTCGCCCGCTGGCTCGCCGATTGGCGCTTCGAACCGGTGCCGGGGCGCGTGGTGAAGCCCTCCGGAATGATTACCCTGCGGCCCGCGGGCGGCCTTCCATTGCGGCTTTTCCGGCGCGGCTGAACAGGTCCGCGGCGCTTTTTTGGGATCCTGTTGACACTCTTCCCGCCTGCTTTAAAGCCGGCTTCGGGCCACGCCGTCCCAACGCGGCGCGTGCTCTCTGCGAGGAGAGTTAGAGTGACGAACATTGCCGAAGCCGGCGCGCGCCTGCGTGCCGAAAAACCCCAGACCCGCCCCAGCCGCCCCTTTTTCTCGTCCGGCCCCTGCGCGAAGCCGCCGGGCTGGGCCCCCGAACATCTTCCGCTCGGCTCGCTCGGCCGCTCGCATCGCTCGAAGCTCGGCAAGGCCCGACTCACCCATGCGATCGAGCTCACCCGCCACGTGCTGCGCGTGCCGGACAGCCACCGGATCGGCATCGTTCCCGCCTCCGACACCGGCGCGTTCGAAATGGCGCTCTGGTCGATGCTCGGCGCGCGGCCGGTCACCCTGCTCGCCTGGGAGAGCTTCGGCGAGGGCTGGGTCACCGACGTCGTCAAGCAGCTGAAGCTCGACGCGAAAGTGATCAAGGCCCCTTATGGCGAGCTTCCCGATCTGTCGCAGGTCGATCCCGCGCATGACGTGATCTTCACCTGGAACGGCACCACTTCGGGCGTGCGCATGCCGGACGGCGACTGGATCGCCGGCGACCGCCAGGGCCTTACCTTCGCCGATGCCACCTCGGGCGCCTTCGCCCAGGACATAGATTGGGAGAAGGTCGATGTCGGCACCTTCTCCTGGCAGAAGGCACTGGGCGGGGAAGGCGGCCACGGCATGCTGATCCTCGGCCCGAGCGCGGTCGAGCGGCTGGAGAGCTACACGCCGGCCTGGCCGCTGCCGAAGATCTTCCGGATGACCAAGGGTGGCAAGCTCAACGAGGGCATCTTCAAGGGCGACACGATCAACACGCCGTCGATGCTGGCGGTCGAGGATTATATCTTCTGCCTCGAATGGGCGATCGGTCTCGGCGGCCTGCCGGGCCTGATCGCGCGGGCCGACGCCAATGCCGCGGCGCTCGGCGCCTGGGTCGAGGCGACGGACTGGATCGACCATCTCGCCCGCGATCCCGCCACCCGATCGAACACCAGCGTCTGCCTCAAATTCGCCGACGGCGCGCTGCCGGATGCGGATTCCGAGGCGCAGGCGGCTGTGGTCAAGAAGATGGCGTCGCTGCTCGAGGCTGAAGGCGCGGCCTTCGACATCGCCTCCTATCGCGACGCGCCGCCCGGCCTGCGCATCTGGTGCGGCGCGACCGTCGACACGGCCGATCTCGATGCGCTCTTCCCCTGGCTCGACTGGGCCTTCGCCGAAGCGCGGCAAGCCTGAACCAAACCGTCATCCCGGCGAAGGCCGGGATCTCAGCGAGAAAAAGACGCGGTGCCTTTCACCCCCTGAGATCCCGGCCTCCGCCGGGATGACGAAATATCCCGCACACGGAGTTCCCAATGCCCAAAGTCCTGATCTCGGATCAAATGGATCCCAAAGCCGCCGAAATCTTCCGCGCCAACGGCGTCGAGGTCGACGAGAAGACCGGCCTTTCGAAGGAAGAATTGAAGGCGATCATCGGCGATTATGACGGCCTCGCAATCCGCTCCTCGACCAAGGCGACGGCCGATCTGCTCGCGGCGGCGCCGAACCTGAAGGTGATCGGCCGCGCCGGCATCGGCGTCGACAATGTCGACATTCCCGCCGCCACCGCCCGCGGCATCGTCGTCATGAACACACCCTTCGGCAACTCAATCACGTCCGCCGATCACGCCATTACGCTGATGCTGGCACTGGCGCGGGAGATTCCGCAGGCCGACATCTCGACCCAGGCCGGCAAGTGGGAAAAGAACAAGTTCATGGGCGTCGAGATCACCGCCAAGACGCTCGGCATCATCGGCTGCGGCAA
>JAQGLF010000094.1 GCA_028293025.1 Alphaproteobacteria bacterium | reverse complement strand
GCGCAGATAATGCGCGACGCTGATCGCGCCGAGCCAGAGATTGGCGTGGCTCAGCATCACGCCCTTGGGCCGTCCCGTCGAGCCCGAGGTGTAGAGAAGGGCGGCGAGGCTGTCCGGATCTTCGTTCGACGGCGGCAGCCCCTCCGGATGATCGAGCAATGCCTCCGCTTCGGCGTCGATCGTCGCGCAGCCGTTCGGGATATCGCCTTCCGCCAGCCCGGCGAAGCGCGCCTTGCCGCTGATCAACAGGCGCGCGCCGCTGTCGGCGAGGATATGGGCGACCTGGGCGCGCTTCAGCAGCGGATTGACCGGCACGTGGACGAGACCGGCGCGGGCGCAGGCGAGCGGCAGCAATGACGTCATCCGGTTCTTGGGCAGCCAGCTGGCGACGCGGTCGCCGCGGCCGAGCCCCCGCCCCTTCAGCGCGGCGGCCAGCACCCCGACCCCGCGCTCGAGCCCGGCATAATCGAGCAGCCCCTCGCGGGTGAGCAAGGCGGGCGCCGCCGCCGCGCCGCGCAGGGTCAGATGGTCGAGCGGCTGCGGGGTCGGATCGGGGGCTTGCACGTTCGGGGCTTGCACGGGGGCTCCTGGCTAAGCCACTGAGGCGTGGCCGCCCGGGGGATAACGATTTGCCCGTCGATGTGAAACTGTTCGAGGATCTGGACGCGGTCGAAGCCGATGCGGCGGGCGCCCTCGACCGGGCAGCGCAGCCGCGCCTGTTCGATCGCATCGCCTGGTACCGGCTTGTCGCCGAGCATTGCCCGCCGCCCGGGCGGCTGCTGGTCGCGCGGGCGGCCAAAGCCTGGCTCTTTCTCGCCGTCGCGCGCAATCGCGCCCGGCCCCTCTCCTGCTGGTATTCGCTGCGCACCGGCATGATCGATCACGATCTCGATCGGGAGGAAAAGGCCAATAGTTCAGAGTCGATTGCAAGAGAGCTGAAGCGGGCAGGCCTCGCAACCTTGACCCTCTATCCCCTCGGCGACGATCCCACGCCGTTGCTGGCATCCTTTCGGCGCGCCGGCTGGGTCGTCCGCGCCCAAGCCGCCGGCATTTCATGGCGGGTAGAGACAAAGGGCCAGGATTTCGCCGCTTATTGGGCGCGGCGGCCGTCGAAGCTGCGCAATACCGCCGCGCGCAAGACGAAGGCGGCGGCCCTGGAGATCGCGATCCACCGCCATTTCGATCCAGCCGCCTGGGCGGATTACGAGGCCGTTTATGCGGCGAGCTGGAAAGGTGAGGAAGGCGCGCCCGCCTTCCTCGGCGCCCTCGCCGAGGAGGAAGGCGCGGCGGGGACGTTGCGGCTCGGCATTGCCAAGAAGGACGGCCGTCCCGTGGCCGCGCAGCTCTGGACGGTCGAGAACGGCACCGCCTGGATCCACAAGCTCGCTTATGCCGAGGATATGAAGGCCCTCTCGCCCGGCACCATCCTCTCGATGGAGATGTTCCGCTCGGCGCTCGACGGGGACCGGGTGGCGCGGATCGACTACGGCACCGGCGACGATGCCTACAAACGCGACTGGATGGAGATCAGGGCGACGCTCTGGCGCCTGGACGCCTGGAATCCCCGCCGCCTTTCCGGCTTGGTGGGTGCGGCACGGTCGGCGGTCTCGGCGCTTGTCCGCCGCCTGCGAAGCCGTTAGGCGGCGCGGCGAGCGAGCAGGGGACGAAAATGGTTGCGGCCTTGAACGACGACAGCGAGGTCGACGCGACGCTCCGGGCGGTGCTGGTCGACGTGCTCGGCCTGCCGGAGGCGCAGGTCGCCGGGTTCGACGAGGCGACGCCGCTCTTCGGCGCCTTGCCCGAATTCGATTCCATGGCGGTGGCCGGCCTGCTGACCGAGCTCGAGGAGCGGCTCGGCATCCTCATCGAGGATCATGACGTCAGCGCCGACATGCTCGAGACCTACGGCTCCCTCCTCACCTTCGCGCGGGCCAAGGCGCTGCAGTGACGGCAAGCGGTCTTCACTACGACCGCTACCAAGTCGCCGGCCGGGATGAGTGGATCATGCGGATCGGTGATCCGGCCGCGCCCTCCCTCCTCTTCCTGCCGCCCCTGTTCGAGGAGATGAACCGCACCCGCGCCTTCCTCGCGGCCGTGATGCGGCGCGTGGCGGCCGCCGGCTATTGCTGCCGGCTGCCCGATCTGCCGGGCACCGGCGAGAGCGAGAGAGCCCTGGACGAAATGCGCTGGCAGGACTGGCGGGACGCTGCCCGCACGGCGGTCGACGGCGCGCGCGGCGTCGTCGGCGTCCGCGGCGGGTGCCTGCTCGACCAAGGACTGGGGCCCTGCATCTGGCGGCTGGCGCCGGTCGAGGGCGCGTCCCTGGTGCGGGACCTCGAGCGGACGGGCCTCGTCGCCGAGGGCGGCGGCGCCGGCTACACGCCCTCGGCCAACCTGCTGGAATCGCTGCGCACCGCTTCCCCCGCCGGCGATGCGCGCACGGTTCGGCTGGCGAGCGATCGCGGCGAAGCCGACCTGAAGCTGGACGGGCCGCCGCTCTGGCGCCGCTCGGAGCCTCAGAACTCGTCTCAACTTTCCGACGCAGCCGCATCGGATATCGTGGAATGGGCCGGCACATGCGCCGCCTCCTGAGCGTCGATTGCGACGGCGTCGCGCTCGGCGCCAGCCTCGAGGGCGCGGCGGGAACGATCGGCCTGCTGATGGTCACCGGCGGCACCCAGACCCGGATCGGTTCCCACCGGATGTATGAAAGGCTGGCGAAACGGCTGGCGGAAGCGAATTACCCCTGCTTCCGCTTCGACCGGCGCGGCGTCGGCGACAGCGAAGGCGACGAGTCCGACTGGCGCGACAGCGGCACCGACATCGGGGCGGCGGCGGCGGCCTTTCGACGCGAATGCCCGGAGCTGCGGCAGCTGATCGGCTTCGGGCTTTGCGACGGCGCCTCCGCCCTCGCCTTGCACGGCGCGGCCGCCGGCCTCGGCGGCCTCATCCTGCTCAATCCCTGGCTGGTCGAAGCGCAGGCGGGCATCCCCGCCGCCGCCGCGGTCCGACTGCATTATCGGCAGCGCCTGACCAGTCTGGCGGGATGGAAGAAACTTCTTTCCGGATCAATGTCTTACAGGAAGCTCTTGTCAGGGCTGCGAAGCATCGCCTCGCGCCGCCCTTCGACGCTGGCCGAGGAGGTGGCCGCCGCGCTGGACGGAAGCGGGCTCCCGGTCGCTTTGATCCTCGCCGCCCGCGACGGGACCGCGATCGCCGCCGAAGCCGAATGGAGCAAGCCGGCCTGGCGCCGCATCCGCGCCGCCAATCCGCCGCCGCAGCGTGTCGACAGCGATTCGCACACCTTCGCCCGGCCGGGGGACGAGGAAGCACTCGCCCACGCCTGCCTGAATGCGCTCGAACGGTTCTCAGGCCGCGGCTGAGGCTTCGAACTCCGCCTCGGCGAGGAACTTCTCGGCATCGAGCGCGGCCATGCAGCCGGTGCCGGCTGCGGTCACCGCCTGACGGTAGACCTTGTCCATGACGTCACCGCAGGCAAACACGCCGGGGATGCTGGTGCGGGTGCTCCCTGTCTCCACCTCGATATAATTGTCCCTGTCGAGCGTGAGCTTGCCCTTGAACAGCTCGGTCGCCGGCGAATGGCCGATGGCGACGAAGCCGCCCTCCGCGTCGAGGACCGACAGCTCGCCGGTCCTGGTGTCGCGCAGCTCGAGCGCGACCAGGCCCTCGGGCTCGCCGCCGCCGACGAAGCGCGCCACCTCCTGGTTCCACAGCACATTGATATTGGGATGGGCGAAGAGGCGGTCCTGGAGGATCTTCTCGGCGCGCAGCGAATCGCGGCGGTGGACCAAAGTGACGTCATGACTGTGGTTGGTCATGTAGATGGCCTCTTCGACCGCGGTATTGCCGCCGCCGATCACCGCAACCTTCTTGCCGCGATAGAAGAAGCCGTCGCAGGTGGCGCAGGCGGAGACGCCCCTCCCCTTCAGATGCTCCTCGGACGGCAGGTTGAGCCAGCGCGCCTGGGCGCCGGTGGCGATCACCACGGTATCCCCGGTGTAGATGGTGCCGCCGTCGCCGACGAGGCGGAACGGACGGCGCGAGAAATCCACCTCGACGATCGTGTCCCACATCATCTGGGCGCCGACATGCTCGGCCTGCTTCTGCATCTCCTCCATCAGCCAGGGGCCCTGGATCACTTCGGCGAAGCCGGGATAGTTTTCGACGTCGGTGGTGATGGTGAGCTGCCCGCCCGGCTGGATGCCCTGGACGACGATCGGCGCCAGCCCGGCGCGGGCGCCGTAGATCGCCGCCGACAGGCCGGCCGGCCCCGAGCCGAGGATGAGCAGGCGGGTCGAATGGGTGGCGGGCATGGAGATTCTCGAATTGGGGATGGGTCTTTGCCGAGATAGGGAATGCCCCCGCGCCCGCGCAACCACTTTGCCGCCGGAGCGGCGGATTGGCAATTTGCCGCCGGAGCGGGCGATTGGTAGAAGCCGCGCGGCTTCCCCAGCTCCTGCCTGCGAGACCGCTATGAACGCACCCGCCCCTGTCCATGACAATCCGCTCGGCCTCGACGGCTTCGAGTTCGTCGAATTCACGGGCCCCGACCCCGAAGCGCTCGCCGGCCTGTTCGCCGCAATGGGCTTCACCCATCTCGGCAACCACAAGTCGAAGAATGTGCGCCATTACGCCCAGGGTGACGTCAACCTGATCCTCAACATGGAGCCCGCCGGCCACGCCGCCGAGTTCCGCCGGGCGCATGGCCCCTCCGCCAACGGCATGGCCTTCCGTGTGAAGGATTCGAAAAAGGCGTTCGCGCTGGCGCTCGAGCGCGGCGCCGTCGCGGTCGAGACCCCGCGCGGGCCGGGCGAGCTCGAAATCCCCGCCATCGAAGGGATTGGCGGCTCCTATCTCTACCTCGTCGACCGCTATGGCGCCGAGCAGATTTACGACACGGATTTCGAGCCGGTGCCGGGCGCGAAACGGGACGCCGACTCGGTCGGCCTCCACACGCTCGACCACCTCACCCACAACGTGAATCGCGGGCGGATGAATCATTGGGCCCAATTCTACGAGCGCGTCTTCAACTTCCGCGAGATCCGCTATTTCGACATCGAGGGGCAGCAGACCGCGTTGGTCTCGAAAGCGATGACCGCGCCCGACGACAAGATCCGCATCCCGCTCAACGAGAGCCAGGACGAGTTCAGCCAGATCGAGGAATATCTGAGGGAATATAAGGGCGAAGGCATCCAGCATCTCGCCTTCGCCACCGACGATATCTTCGCCACGGTCGATGCGCTGCGGGCGAACGGCATCAGTTTCCAGAACAGCCCCGACACCTATTACGACATGATCGACCAGCGCCTCCCCGGCCACGGCCACGACATCGCGGAAATGCGCAAGCGCCGGATCCTGATCGACGGCTCGCCCGAGACCGGCGAGGGGCTGCTCCTCCAGATCTTCACCGAGAACATGATCGGCCCGATCTTCTTCGAGATCATCCAGCGCAAGGGCAATCAGGGCTTCGGCGAGGGCAATTTCAAGGCGCTATTCGAGTCGATCGAGCTCGACCAGATCCGCCGCGGCGTCATTCCGGCGGCAGGCGAGCATGCCTGAGCCGGCGACGAACCCGACCGACGGCTCAGCATCGCGTCTAGGCGCCGGCGTCCAGCATCGCCGCAAGCTTCAAGGCGTCCGCCGTCGCCGCAGAGGAAGCGGTGTTGTCGAAGATGCACCAGGCGGGCGCATCTCCCGTCGCGGCGATCCGTGCGGTGATCGTCTCCAGCCGCCCGTCGTCATAGCTCGAGCGATATTTCGCCGGCGAGCCATGCAGGCGATAATAGACCAGCCCCGGCCAGCCGCCGGGCGCCTCGGCTCCCTCGGCGGGCGGCGGATCGGCGGCGACTCGGGCTGCATGATGGCGCGTGAGGAGCGCCTCGGCCTCCGCGCCGAACCAGCTGGCGTGGCGAGGCTCGCAGGCGAGGCCGCCCTCCCAATGAGCGCGTAGCCCCGTGAGGAAGCGTTCAGTGGCTTCGGCGTCAAAGGCGAGGCTGGGGGGCAGCTGGACGAGCAGGATCCGCAGCCTCGCGCCAAGCGGCCGCATCTCCGCCAGCGCCTGCGCGACCAGTGCCTCGCAATCGACCAGACGCCGCCGGTGCGTGATCTCCTTCGGCAGCTTGGCGGAAAAGGCGAAATCGGCCGGCACCGAATCCGCCCATCGCGCCCAGGTTGATTCGCGATGGGCGCGGTGGAAGGAGGAATTGATCTCGGCGCAGGTGAAGACGGACGCATAGCGTTCCAGCGCGCTGCCTTCGGCCGGAAAGTGATCGGCGACCGCCCTCGGGATCGTCCAGCCCGCCGTGCCGATGCGCCTTTCGTTCACGGCGCCCGAACGCTTTTACGCCTGATCGGGCTCCGGAGCGCGATAATCGCTGGCCCGGCTGTGCAGGGTCCGGGCGCCCGGAATCGCGAGATGGCTGCGCAGGCCGTCGACGAAGCGGACCAGCAGGTCCTGCAAATCGGGCGGCAGCGCGAGATAAGCGGAGAGAAGCTCGCTCGCCCCGGCGCCCAGCCAGTCGCCCTCGCTGCGCTGGCCGGTGAGGACATAGACGACGTCGACCCGTGCATCGGCCAGGCGGGCGAGATAATCCGCCCTCAGCTCCCGCCGGTCGTTCTCGTAGAGACTCTGCTTCGGGACGTCGGTGCCGACCAGCGACGCGAACTCCGCCTGTTTCAGGCCAAGCCGCTTGCGCTCTTCCGCCAGCCTCGCTCCAAAACCCATCGGTTTTGAAAATTCCTTCTTCAATAATCACCTGAAATAGATGATTTTGTTCGATTTTTCTGTGAAAACCGTTACACCGGCATTCCGATTACCGCGCGCAAAAAGCAAGACGCTTGTCGGGCGGACGCAGCGGCATTGACGCTACTGCGAGCGTGGTTTTCGGGGTCTGAAGCTGGAATCCGAAACCGCGGCGGCGCATTGCGCTCTCCCCTGGAGGGGCCACGGAGCCGGTGCGTTAGCAGGCGCTCCGGCCACGCGTCCAGCGGCGGATCGCGAATCCGGGATTGGCGCGCCGGCGCGTCTCTATGCCATAGGGTCCGCCGTGCATTCGATCGTCCGCCTCTACCGCGCCCTCAGCCTTCGCCGCCGCCGGCAATTGCTGCTGACGCTCGCCATCATGCTGGCCGGCGCCGTCGCCGAGCTGGTGACGATCGGCGCGGTCCTCCCCTTCCTCGCTTTCCTGACCCATGGCGGCCGCGCGGGGATGCCGGCGACGGCGGCGCGCTTGATCGGCGCGCTGGGCGTCGACGACATCTTCTCCGCCTCGCTGCTGCTGATCGCCGGCGCCGT
>JAQGLF010000085.1 GCA_028293025.1 Alphaproteobacteria bacterium | reverse complement strand
GTACGAGTAAGGATGCAGCGCTTCACGGATGTGCTGGTTGGTGACGTGCGGGCCATAGTAGTCGCTGGTGTCGATGTGATCGACGCCGCTCGCCACCGCTTCGCGCAATACGGACAGCGCCGCGCTGCGATCCCTGGGCGGCCCGAACACGCCGGGCCCGGCCAGTTGCATAGCGCCGTAGCCCATACGGTTCACGGGACGGTCGGCGAGAGGGAAAGTCCCCGCTTTGCTGATGTCGGTCATTCGCTATTCCTCATGCCTCAACGGGAACCGTGCGCCATGCGGCTTCGCCGTGACGGCGCTCCACCCCCTCCGCGTCCCCCTTCATCCAGCACGGATCCCAGCTCGGCTAGGGGCCGAAGCGGGTGACGAGGAAGTCGACCAGGGCGCGGACGCGGGCGGTGGTGGCGCGGCTCGGCATCACCGCGTGGAGCGCGCCTTCCTCGAGCGGATAGTCGAGAAGCAGCGGTTCGACCGTGCCCGCGTCGAGCGCCGCCGCGGCGATGAAGCTCGGGAGGAGGCAGATGCCGAGCCCGGCCTCGGCCGCGGCGCGCAGCATGTCGCCGTTGTCGGCGCGCATCCGCACCCGCCCGCGCGCCGTCTCCCAGCCATTCTCGGCGCGGAAGCGCCATTGCTCGTTGCCGTAGAGAAGGAGGTCGTGGCCGGCGAGTTCGCGCGGGCGTTCCGGACGGCCGCGCCGTTCGAGATAGGCCCGGCTCGCCAGCGCGACCTTGCGGACCGGGGCGATGCGGCGGGCGATTAGCGCGGAATCGCGCAGGGAGCCGATCCGCACCGCGAGATCGAAGCCGCCGCCGACGAGGTCGATGACGCGGTCGTCGAACGAGATGTCGAGCTCGACCTTGGGATGGGCGGCGGCGAATTCGGCCAGAGCGGGGGCGAGATATTGCACGCCGAAGGACAAAGGCGCGGACATTCGGATCGGGCCGGCGATCTGGGTCACCGCCTCTGCGACCACCTCCTCGGCCGCCTCCAGCTCGGCGAGGATCCTGGACGCGCGCTCGAAATAGGCCTGGCCGACGTCGGTCGGCTGCGCGCCCTGGGCGCTACGGGTGAGAAGGCGCGCGCCCAATTGCTCCTCGAGCCGGGCGACGCGGCGGCTGACGATCGACTTGGCCATGCCCATCCGCTCGGCGGCGCGCGAGAAGGCGCCGGTTTCCACCACCCGCACGAAGGCGAGGACGTCGAGCAGGTCGGTCGAAGAGCGTTCCATATTCAGCAACACCGGAATGCGCGATGCGCGTCTGTTGCGAACACCCGTAACCGCTTATCTCGGTCTCGACAAGATCAGTGGAGGCATCAATGACCAATATCCTCATTCTCGACAGCGCCGCGACCGGCGAGGCGTCCGTCTCGCGCAAGCTCACCGACGCCGCCGCGCACACCATCCGCCGGCGCGATCCGTCGGCGCGCATCGTCCGCCGCGACATCGGCGCCGAGCCGATCCCCCATTTGACCGAGCAGACCGTCCCCGCCATCCGCGCCGGCATCGTCGACAGCGACGTCGCGGGCGAAGCGCTGGCTTTGTCCGACGCGCTGGTCGCCGAGCTGCAGGAGGCCGACCTCATCGTCATCGGCGCGCCGATGTACAATTTCGGCATGCCCTCGACGCTCAAGGCCTGGTTCGACCATGTCCTGCGCGCCCGGCTCACCTTCCAGTACAGCGAGGCCGGCCCCGAAGGCCTGCTCAAGGGCAAGAAGGCGATCGTCGTCGAGAGCCGCGCCGGCCTCTACAGCGAAGGCCCGGCGGCCGCGATGGACCATCAGGAGCCGCATCTGCGCACCTTGCTCGGCTTCATGGGCATCACCGACGTGACCTTCGTCCGCGCCGAGAAGCTCGCCTTCGGGCCGGAAGCCGCGGCCGCCGCCGTCGCTGACGCGATCGAGCGGATCGAGGAGCTGACCGAAGCCGAATTGCCGCTGGCCGCCTGAGCGGTCCGCCGCATCGGCGGCGCGAGCTGCCGCTTCCCGTCCGTCCGGCGCGGTCCCTCCCTCCGCGTCGGGCGGGCGGGTCATTCCACGCCCTTTTCACTTATGCCGGAACGCTCCTAAGGGAGCTTCCGAGAGGACAGCAAGATGATCGACATCCGCCCCTTCGCGTCGCTCGGCCATGCCGACCATGGCTGGCTGAACGCCCGCCACCATTTCTCCTTCGCCGACTATCACGATCCCGGCCGCATGGGCTGGGGCGCGATCCGGGTGTGGAACGACGACGAGATCGGCGCCCGCTCCGGCTTCCCGCCGCACCCCCATGCGGACATGGAGATCATCACCTATGTCCGCCAGGGCGCCATCACCCACCAGGATTCGATGGGCAATCAGGGCCGCACCGAGGCGGGTGACGTCCAGGTGATGTCGGCCGGCACCGGCGTTCGCCACGCCGAATATAATCTGGAGGACGAGAAGACGACCCTGTTCCAGATCTGGGTGCTGACCGACCGGCCCGGCGCCAAGCCGGACTGGGGCGCCAAAAGCTTCCCCAAGGGCGACCGTGCCGGCAGCTTCGTGACGCTCGCCAGCGGCTTCGCCGAGGACGGGGACGCGCTCAGGATCAACGCCGCGGCACGGGTGATGGGCGCGACGCTCAAGGCCGGCGAAACGGCCGAGCTGACGCTCGACCCGTCCCGCCATGCCTATCTCGTGCCCGTCGGCGGCGCGATCGAGGTCAACGGCCGCCGGGCGGAGCCGCGCGATGGCGTCGCCGTGACCGGCGAGGAGTCGGTGACGATCCGGGCGATCGAGGAAGCGGAGATCGTCCTCGTCGACGCGCGCTGAGGTTAAGCATAGTTCATTGGTGCCGGCAGGACGGACTCTCTAGGAAGCTTTCATGCCCCACGTGCCGCCGCTCCGCGTCGACATCGCGATCCTGCTGCTGCTGCTCGTGGCGGCCGCCCTGCTCGGCGTGGCGGTTCGGATGCGCCAGCGGCGGCGCCGGCCGCCGCACGGCATCCGGGTCGATCTGGTCGGCGGCGCTGCGCCCGGTGACGGACCGCCGGCGGCCTGAGCTTTCCCGCACCGCCGAAGCCCTTGTTTTCCTTTAGGTTCGGCTAACCCTCTTTCCAGGGCACCGGTGCGCCGCCGCCGCGTTCTGCACATCATGCCGCGCTACTATTTCCATCTGAACGGCCCCGGCGCGCGCCTGACGGACGAGCAGGGTATGGTGCTCCCGGATTCGGAGGCGGCCTGGTACCAGGCGGTGCGCCACGCCCGCGAGCTGATCCGCGGCGAGCTTCATCCGGGGACGTCGTGGGAGGGCCAGGCGATCGAGATCGCCGATCATGAGGGCGCGCCGCTCGACCGGCTCCCGCTCGCCGACATCGCCGGCTACGCGACCTAGAGCATTGCGTGAAAAGGTGGGTACCGGCTTTTCACAAATCGCAATGCGGCAACAGGAGTTCTAGCGAACCGCGCTCAGGAGCGGCCGAAGACGCCTTTGGGGATGCGGCGCGGCGCCGGCGCGACGATTTGGTCCAGCTCGATCTGGTGGAGCGGCCATTCGAACTCGCAGCCGATCTCCTTGCCGTTGGTCCAGATGACGCGGCTGCGCTTCGCCTCGAAGCCCACCAGCTTCAGCCAGACCTCGGTCCCTTCCTCGATCGGCTCGGGCGCGTCGGCCTTGAAGCCGCCGAGCGAGACGTCGATGACGACGATGGGGGAGGTGGTGGCGCCGGATTCGCGGAGCGCGCCGGCGAGATTGACGATCCGCCGCTCGGCCTTGCGCCCGTCGGTGATCGGAATCTGGGACAGCTCGGCGTTGATGAACAAGGGGCGGCTCCGGCTCTGGTGGATCGCCCTCGCCCTAACCCACTCTTGCCTAATTTTCCGTTATGCCGGCCCTGGCTCAATTGGGCGGCGTGCCGCCGGCCCGGGCGCGGGAGAGCGAGGCCGGCGCCGGCGGCCGCGGCGAGGCGGCCTCGCTCACCGTCTCGTCGTAGAAATTGTCGAGGTCGAGCCGCATGCGGTGGAGCTCGTCGGGGTTCAGATAGACCATGTGGCCCGAGCGATAGTAACGGAACTGGAGGTTGTGCTGCTGTCCCGGCTCCAGCATCATGTGCTTCAAATCGCGCTCGGTCGAGAAGAAGGGCGTCGCCATGTCGTAATAGCCGTTCAAGGACAGCACCTTCAGATAGGGGTTGGTCCGCATCGCCTCGGCGAGATCGACCGTCACCGCCGGCGATTGCTGCGGCTGGTTGGCGCCCGGCGCGCGATGGTCCCATTTCCAGTTGAAGTCGCCGCCGTCGCGCGCGCTGACCCGGTAATCGAGGTCGCTTTCATAGCCGATCTCGCGTGAGAGATAATCGTGGAAGGTCGCGATGAAGGCGCCGGAAATGGCCGTGTCGGACGGGTCGTATTCCGGCCGCTCGCCCGCCGCGTCCGGATTGGTGCCGGTATAGCGGCTGTCGTAGCGGCCGATCGTCTGGCGGCGGTCGCGCAGCAGCTCGGCCTGGAAGCGGGAGAGGTCGACCCGCAAATTGGCGCGCTTGAGGAAGTCGGGCGAGAGGCCGGTGAAGCGGCTCGTCTCGCGCGCCACCTGGTCCGCTTCGTCGGCGCCGATCTCCTGACCCTTGGCGAGCGCCGCCGCATAGGGGCCGTTGGCGAAGCGCCGCGCTTCCTCAACCCAGGCTTCCAGCTCGGCGCCCTCGCCGGCCTTGTGATGGTACCAGGCGGTCGCCGCATAGCTCGGCAGATAGCCGATATAGAGCTGGTCGAAGCCGGGCTGGCGGATGCCGTAATTGAGGATCGAGGAGAGGAGGACGACGCCGTTCAGCGCCATCCCCCGTTCCTGCAGCGCGTTGGCGAGCGCCGCCGAGCGGGTAGTGCCGTAGGATTCGCCGAAGATGAACTTGGGGTCGTTCCAGCGCGCATATCTGGTCGCATAGCGCAGGATCGCCTTGGCGAAGGCGTCGACGTCCTGGTCGACGCCGTAGAAATCGGCCGGCTTGGCGTCGCCCAAAGGCCGCGAATAGCCGGTGCCGACGGCATCGAGGAAGACGAGGTCGGTGCGGTCGAGCAAGGTGTCGGAATTGGGCGCGAAGGCGTAGGGCGCCGGGCGGATATATTCCGGATTGGCGGTCTGCACCCGCATCGGCCCGAACGAGCCCATGTGGAGCCAGAGGCTCGCCGAGCCGGGGCCGCCATTGTAGAAGAAGGTGACCGGCTTGCGGCGGCCCGGCCCCGCCGGGCTGGTATAAGCGACGTAGAAGACCGACGCCGTCGGCTTGCCGTCCTTGTCGCGGATGGTGAGCGTGCCGGCGGTGGCGCGGTAGCGGATCGTGCGGCCGCCGAGCGCGATATCGTGCTCGGACGACTTCGCCTGCTCCTCGACCGGCGCCTGCGCCTGGTCCTTCTTCGCGGCGTCCTCCGCCTTGCCGTCGCGGCCGCGGGCGTCGGCGCGCGCCTCACCCGACTCGCCGCCGCCGCGCCGGGGCGGCTGGCCGAAAGCGGCGGGCGCCGCCGCGAGGAGGAGACCGGCGGCAAGAGCGGCGAACGTCCGGTGGCGCATCGACGATATCCCAGAGCAGGAGGAGCGAAGGGCGCGCGTCTAGGACGCGCGCCGAAACCAGTCGAGTCCCCGGTCAGCCGGCTTCGAGCTCGTCGACCAGGGCATTGGCGCCGTAGACCTTGCGCAGCGCCTCGCTCACCGCCGCGGCCGAGACCGAGACGGCGCGGTTCAGCACCGGATCGTAGCCATAGTCGCCGCCGAGGCTGTGGATGTTGCCGTCGAACACCGCGCCGATCACCTCGCCCCGCGCATTGATCAGAGGCGAGCCCGAATTGCCGCCGATGATGTCGTTGGTGGTCGAGATGTCGAAGACGATGTTCGGGTTGAGCTTGCCGCGCGCCGATACCCAGCGCGAATCGAGCTCGAACGGATCCTGGCCGGTCGCCCGGTCGTAGAGGCCGCCGACATAAGTGAAGGGCGGCACCGCCGCGCCGCGCTCGTTCCAGCCGGCGATCCGGCCGTAAGAGAGGCGCAGGGTGAAGGTCGCGTCGGGATAGGTGCTGGCGCCATAGGCGGCGAAGCGGGCCTTGGCGATCGCTTCCGAGGCGGCGGTGACCGGCCCGTCGACCTTCTCGTTCCAGGCGGTGAGAAGGCGGCGCGCCTCGGGATCGATGCGCAGCATGTACTGGATCATCGGATCGTTCGAGGCGCGGACGGCCGCCATGCCGCCCTCCCACAACGCCCGGCGCAGGGCGGGATCGCCGAGCTTCGAGCGGGCGAGGCGGGCGGAGAGTTGCTCGGGGCTGTCGCGGCCGAGCAGCAGCTTGGTGTCGGCATGGTCGGCGGTCAGATATTCGCGGGCCTTGGACAGCCAGAATTCGAGCAATTGCTGCTCGAGCGCAGCATAGACCGGCACCGGATCGAGCAGCTCCTTTTCGAGCAGGGGCAGGCGCGAATCGGAATAGCCGGGCAGGCGCTGTGCCGACGGCTTCTCGCGCTCGGCGGCGGCGCGGACGATCGTCTTCGCATATGCGTAGAGCTCCGATCCGGACGCGCCGCGCTCGACGAAGCGATAGGGCAGATAGAGCGCGCGCTGCTGCTGCTGCGCCGCGTCGATCGCGGCCCAGGGATTGCCGAAGCCGGCGGGGAGCTTGCCTCTCATCCCGGCGACCTTCGCCCGAAGCGCCGCTTCCTGGGCGCGCTTGCCGGCCATGAAGGGCGCGTCGTCCAGCGCGAACAGGCGGCCGAAATAGACCTTGTAGCTGTTCTCCAGCCCGAACAATTCGTCCTGCGCGATTCGGCGGTTCTCGGCGCTCTCCTCGCTGAAGCGGAGCAGCCGGCCCCTCAGCTCGGAGGCGAGCAGGGCCGTCACCGGCAAGGTCTGGTCGCGCTGCGTCTCGAGCTGCGACATGGTCAGCTGCCGGTCGGTGCCGCCGGGATTGCCGGCGACGAAGACAGGCTCGCCGGCCGTCGGCGCGGAGGAATTCCACCTGAGATGGTTGGGCGTCGTCACCGGCGCGCCATTCTCGTAGAGGCGAACGAAGGCGCTATCGAGGTCGTAGCGCGGGAAGTTGAAATTGTCGGGATCGCCGCCGAAGAAAGCGGTCTGCACGCCCGGCGAGAAGATCAGCCGTACGTCCGAATATTTGCGGTATTTGTAGAGCTTGTACTGACCGCCATGGTAGAGGTTGACGACCTGGCAGCGGTAGAGCCGCGTGTCCTGGCAATTCTCCTTCTCGATATTGCTGGTGACGGCGGTCCGCGCCTTGATCAGGGCGTCGCCGCCGAGGCTGCGGCCGGCGCCGGTCACCTGCGGCGTCACGTCGGTGATCGCGGTCAAGATCTCGGCCTGCATGCCGGCGCATTTCTTCTCGTCCGCGGCGGCGCCGGCGAGATAGCCGTGGGTGTAATAATCGTGCTCCGTCGAGGAGAGGTCCTGCGCGCAGCCGGCGACGCAATGATTGTTGGTGAGGACGAGGCCACGCGCGCTGACCACCGAGGCGGAGCAGCCGGTCGAGAGCCGCACCGCGGCGCCGCGGACATGGTCGAGCCAGGCCTGGTCGATCGTGACGCCATAAGCCGCCTTGACCTTCGCGGCCGGGAAATTGTCGAACGTCCACATGCCTTCGTCGGCGAGCGCCGGCGAAGCGGCGGCGGAGAGGATGGTGGTCAGCGAAAGGATGTGCAGCATTTTGCGCAGCATGGGGGTCTCCTGTTCAGGCGCGCTGCATGGCCGCTCCAAGGGCGCGGCGCAATATCCCGATCTGCGCCCCGCACGTCACTCCGGCGGAGGCCGGGGTCTCAGGCCGAACGCGCCCGTGTCTTTTTCTCGCTGGGACCCTCCGCCGGGGTGACGGATCTTTGTCTCGTCACACCGGCGCCTGGTCCTCCGGCCGCTCCATCCCCAGCCGCCGGTGGTGCCAGGCGAAGACGGCGAGGGCGCCGCGATGGGGGCGCCAGGCGTCGGCGAGGGCGCGGACCTGCTTCTCGCTCGGTCGCCCGTCGAGGCCCATGATCACGCCGGTCTCGATCTGGACGGCGAGGTCGCCGGCCGGCCAGATGTCGCGGCGGCCCTCGGCGAAAAGCAGATAGATTTCCGCCGTCCAGCGGCCGATGCCCTTGACCCGGACGAGATGGGCGATCGCCTCCTCGTCATCCTCCGGCAGGCGCTCGAAATCGAGGCGGCCGGAGATCACTTCCTCGGCGAGGCTGCGCGCATAGCCCGCCTTCTGGCGGGAGAGGCCGGCGGCGCGGAGCGCCTCGTCGCTGGCGGCGAGCAGGCGCTCGGGGTCGGGCGGGTCGCCGATTGCGGCGGTGAGCTTCGCCCACATCGACGCCGCCGCCTTGATGCTGACCTGCTGGCCGACGATCGCGCGCAGCAGGGTCTGGTAGCCGCGCGGGCTGATCCGCGGCTCGGGATAGCCGGCCCGGGCGAGGGCGGCGGCGATGCGCGGCTCGGCGGCGGCGAGGCTGTCGAGCGACTCCTTCAGTCCCTGCCTATCGATCCCCACCGGCCGCTCCCCTTGCAATCCGCCGCCCGCCTAGCATAGGTCGCCGGCCCGGCACCTCCCGAAATCAACGGCATCAATCCGAACCATGGCACAGCTCAACATCGTCGGCCGCGACGGCGCCGAAAAGACCGTCGACGGCAAGGCCGGCTGGAGCGTGATGGAGAATATCCGCGACGCCGGCTTCGACGAGCTGCTGGCTTTGTGCGGCGGCTGCTGCAGCTGCGCGACCTGCCACGTCCATGTCGACGCGCAATGGCTGGCGGCCCTGCCGCCGATGTCGGCCGACGAGGACGATTTGCTCGACAGCTCCAGCCACCGCCAGCCGAACAGCCGCCTCTCCTGCCAGATCGAATATGGCGACGGGCTTGACGGTCTAAGGGTCAGGATCGCGCCGGAGGACTAAGCTCCTCCCCGGACCGGGGAGGAGCTAGAAGCGCACGACCGCGGTCGGCACGCTCTTGGTGGTCGGCGTGATGTGCCAGACGATCCGCGAGCCCGGGGCGCCGGCCGCCGCCCCCTCTTCGTTATTCTGCATCACCAGGGTTGCGTCGGTGGTCAAAGTGAAGGTTCCCTGGCGGCCCTCGGCCGGCTCGCTCGGCGTGCCGCTGCCCAATTGCTCGCTCGGATCGCCGAAGCCCGGCGCCTTGACCCGGACGGTGCCGTCCTTGCGGACCTCGGCGACGATCCAGGGGATGAAGGCCATGGCGTCGAGGTTGATCGGATAGACGAAGCCGCGGTCGAGCCGGCCGCTGACCGAATAATCCACCCGGAACCGGTCGCCGCCGAGATATTCGACCGAACGATAGCCTTCCTCCTTCGACAGGGCCTCGGCGACGGCCTTGCGCTGGGCGATCGTCTCGGCCGTCGGCGCGGCGGGCTTGCTCGGCTGCGCGTCCGTCCCGCTGCCGGTGCTGCTGCCGGTGCCGCTCGTCGTCTTGGGTTCGGCCGAGATGATCTCGCCGACATAGGTGAAGGTGAAGCTGCGGTCCTTGCGGATGTCGAGCGTCGAGACGAACTTGCCGGGGCTGAGGAAGCAGGAGACGAGCAGCAAAGGCGCGGCGAGCGCCAGCGCAAGGCGTGCGTATCGCATGGCGATCTATCCCCCTGTTCGGCCGCCTAGGGGCTGCCCGGCCGGCTGAAGCCGATCCTCGCCGCATATAGCGCGATCGCCGCCGCATTGGAAACGTTGAGGCTCTCGATCCGGCCGCCGATCGGCAGGCGGGCGAGGGCGTCGCAATGCGCTTCGGTATTCTGCCGCATGCCTTCGCCCTCGGCGCCGAGGACGAGCGCGACGCGGGCGGGGCCGAGCGCATCGGCCAGGTCCGTCTCCGCCTCGCCGGTGAGGCCGATCCGCCAGAAGCCCGCCGCCGCCATCTCCTCGAGCGCGCGGGCGAGGTTGACGACCCGCACCCAGGGGACGCTCTCCAGCGCGCCGCTGGCGGCCTTGGCGAGCGCGCCGGATTCGGGCGGTGCGTGGCGGTCCTGGGTGACCAGGCCGAGCGCGTCGAAGGCGGCGGCGGAGCGGAGGATGGCGCCGACATTATGGGGATCGGTGACCTGGTCGAGGACGAGCAGCGGCCGGCCGTCTTGGGCTTCGTCGAGCAGCTCGGCGAGCAACAGGTCGGGCAGCCGCTCGACGTCGGCGACCATGCCCTGGTGCGGCGCGTCGCGCGGCACGAGGCGGCCGAGATCGGCGACGTCGGCATAGGTCACCGGCACGTCCGCCGGCAGGTCGAGCTCGGCGGCGGCCTCGCGGGTCGCCCACAATCGGAGGACGTCCCGTTCGGGATTGGCGAGGGCGGCGGCGATGGCGTGGCGGCCCCAGAAGCGGGGGCGGTTCTCCGGCTTCGACGCCTGGCGGGCTTTACGGCGCATCGCGCTCCCATGGCGGCGGCGGCCCTCCCTGGCAAGCGGCCGCCGCGCCGCCGGCGCCCACGTTGACAGCGAGAGCCCCTTTCGCCAATGGACCGCCCTTCCCATCGGGGCGCCGCTGGACAGGTGGCCGAGTGGTTAAAGGCAGCAGACTGTAAATCTGCCCGGGTTTCCCGTACGCTGGTTCGAATCCAGCCCTGTCCACCATCGCCTTAAAAGACGTGTCTTCGCGCCCGGGAAACGTCTGGATACCTCGACCTCCACGCATTTCGGGAGGTGATCGGCGTATTGCCGAGATATTGCTTTGACCGCGTCCTGCGCGAGTGACCTCGGAATCTAGATCGTATACGACGCAAGGATGGACGCGACCTATCATCTAAACGGGGGCTTCAAGCCTACCACGAAGCGGTTCGCCGACTTGGACGGTCCGGACTTTTTCCCCACCCCGGCGTGGGCGACGCACGCGTTAATCGATAACGAGCCCTTTGAAGGGGAAATCTGGGAGCCAGCCTGCGGTGACGGCGCGATGGCTAAGGTGTTGGAGGCTACCGGCTGCTCCGTCTACGCGTCGGACCTATATGACAGAGGCTACGGTGAGGGAGGAATCGACTTTCTGGGCTCCGATCGGCGGACAGACAACATCGTCACAAACCCGCCTTACAATGCAGCGGAAAGCTTCGTGCGAGCGGGACTCTCGCTCGCCAGTCGGAAAGTTGCCCTTCTGCTGCGCCTCGCGTTCCTTGAGGGCGCGAACAGGCAGAGGACGATCTTTTCACGAAACCCGCCCAGCCGAGTCTGGGTGTTTAGTGAACGCATCACTTTTTATCCGAAGGGGGCGCTGCGGAAAGGAACCGGCACCACGGCGTACGCATGGCTTATTTGGGACGTAAACAGTGCGTCCAGCAGCGAACTTCGATGGCTGGCACCCGGCTACAAAGCGCGGCACGGGGACGGCAATCAGTCAGAGAACCCAATGCTCTTCAGATAGTCAACGCCAGTCTGAGTGACTCGCAGGCCGTTTGCTGTGCGGACTGCTAGCCCTTTAACGAAAGGCCCGGCACGGCTGTTCTTATGCGAAATCACGTTCCCGACGATCTGCCGCCACAGAGGCTCGCCGTTTCGGGCTCCAGACGGAATGAGGTCGGCAGGTGAAAGCTCCACTAAATCGGGAACTGCATTTTTGATAAACTCGGTCGTGGCGGTACGATTTGGCTGACTGGCCGCGATCTTCAAGGCGAGGTCACGCGCTTCGGCCTCCCGGATGCGATCTTGCGGAGGCCTTTCGATCTTTCCTGGTTCGAAAGGGTCGCCGCGCCGCCATGCGACTGCGTTAATAGGCACCGATAAACGCCTCGTGGCGCTTCCAATCTCGCGCTGAACTAACTGGTCTTCGTGAGCATGCTCGAATGGCAAATATAGCGTAGATGTATTCGGCTCATCACCCTGGTAGTTTCTCACCTCGAAGGAAAGATCATTGCCTACGATGTAGGCGATCGCTTTGTAGCGATCCAGATCGTCCTCCTCTTGCCGAACGCGACGCGTGAACCAGTGGATCGGGCGCCATATTATCGCTTGAGGCACAACCTCTAGATCTATGGACAACGACATAAAGCGTAGCTCGGCCATCAGGTAGCTTTCTTCGGCTGGCGGTTGCGCACCTCATCCACGGTTATGCACGCGAAATCCTCTCCATCCTTTGTCCGCTTTTCCACGCCCGGTGTGCACCCTAGATACCAGAGGCTCTTGTTCGGTGCACTGAATTTGCTAGGCGCGAGGTCGGTCGAGAACTCGATGCCCCGGATTGCGGGTAGCGGCCCAGGGTAGGCTTTCACGCACAAAAGGGCCCCCTTGTGGGCCCCGCGACCCCAGATTTCCTTTGATGCGACCTGCATTTCCGCATCCTGTGGAGTTTGGTACTTCGCCTCAATGCGATGATGGATCAATGCTCTCTCCTACCGGCTCGGGTGGTTAGAGCGATTTATAGCACGACGCCAGTACGTAGAGACGACCCGCTTAGATTGGCAGTTCGTGCTTAGCACAACGGCGCAGAAGGCTACGTCGAAAGTATTGGAGACGCCTCGTGACTTCCGGTTATTCTGCTGTTTGCGCGGGGTCTCGATTATTGCGCCGCGCCGTCGCAGATATGCCAAGCATGGACGACGAAAATTGGTTCGCGACCAACTTCGTCGTTTTCCTTACCGGTCAAATTAGGCACGTGGCCCCCATCCTCGCCCGAACAGCTATGGCTGGCGACCCAGCTGCACTTCCGCGACACCGAGCAGGCGGGCTTGCCCGCCGAAGCTCCCCCCGCTAGGCGAGAGCGCAGGCGGGTATAGCTCAATGGTAGAGCACTAGCCTTCCAAGCTTGTGACGCGGGTTCGATTCCCGCTACCCGCTCCATATTGACATCGCGGCGCTCGAACCCGCGTTCCTTTGCGGGCGCTGCGCCCTGCCGGGCTACGCGCCGATTCGATTCCCGCTACCCGCTCCAGCCCCTGGATCAGGCCGCGCAACCGCCATTTTCTTCCGCCTTCAGCCACGTCATCAGCTCGGAGAAGGGGATGAGCTGGTTGAAGGCCAGGCCTGCGAGGCCGGCGTCGCACCAGCGCACCATCGCCTGGAGCGGCCGGAAATGCTCGATGGTCAGCACCACCTCGCGGCCGGTCTCGAGCGGCTGGTCGCATTCGACCTTCACGCCGCCTTGCGAGATGTCGCGGGTGTTGACGCCGTAGAGGCGGGCGCCGCAGCGCAGGGTGGCGAGGCGGTCGACCTCGATCCGCGGCAGGCGCGGCCGCCAGCCATTGTCGAGCACCGCCTGGTTGGACAGGATCTCGGCGACGTCGATCGGCTCGTCGAACTGGACGCCGATATTGGAATCGTCGACCCAGAGGACGTTGCCAGGGGTCTGCTGGTTGCCCTTGAGCTCGATCGCGACCTTTTCGCCCTCGACGTGGCGCGAATAGACATGGGCCATGAGCCCGCCCGCGGAAATGTTGCGGATGAGGCAGAGCTCCCGCCCCTCGGGACCGATCAGCGCGCCCACCCGCAGGATCGTGAGATGCCGCGAATCGCGCCGCCGCTCCGGCGGCCGCGGCGCCTGCTTCGAGAAGGAGAAAATCGTCTCCTCGTGGAGCTCGTTCGACAGCATAGACCCTCCGGGCCATCGACAATCCAACGGCAGGATCATTCCCGCCGCCCCCCACGAAAAACCATAACGCCGCAAAGGCTTAAGAACCGGTTTACGCAGCGTGCGGGGGCCACGGTCGGGCGGGATCGTTCACGGCTTGCTTACCATTCGCGATTATCCGCAAGCCGGATGAACGCCGAACGGAAGATCGCGCCGGAGCTGCGCCCGGAGCAGCACCACGAAGCCCGGCCGCGCTCGGCCGTGAGCGGGATGTGCGGCGCCGTCGGGCTGGTCGCCTTGCTCGCCTATGTCGGCATCGCCCGGACCTGGCAGTTTTCGGGCCCGAATGCGGCGCTCTGCGCGGTCGTCGCCTGCGGCCTGCCGATGGTCCTGTGGTCGGTGCTGGTCGACAAGGTCCACCGCAGCCCGTCGACCGGCATCGACTGGGACAAGCCGCCCCGACCGCTCAAGGAATCGCTCGACTTCACCTTCGTCAAGCTCGCCGGCCTGTGGGCGACCTGGGCGGGGATCGCCTTCCTCTATTTCATGGCCCGCTGGTATTGGGGCGACCCCTATCTCTTCTCGATGAAGATGCTGGGCCGGGCGGCGATCCCTTTGCTGATCCTGTCGGTGCCTTATGTCGCCTGGATCGACCGCCGGCTGAAGGACCCGCGCGACGGCGCCTGGCACATGGGCCAGCTGCTGATCGGCCGCGCGAGCCTGGTCGACCGCGAGATCCTCTACGATCACCTGCGCTGCTGGGCGATCAAGGCCTTCTTCCTCGCCTTCATGCTCTCGATCGTGCCCGGCAATTGGCGATTCGCGATCGAGCCGCCCTCGGCCGAGATCGTCGTCAACATCGGGTCGCTGGCCCGCTGGCTGATCGCCTGCATGTTCATGGTCGACGTCACCTTCGCCACCGTCGGCTATGTGCTGACGATGAAGCCGCTCGACGGCCATATCCGCTCGGCCAATCCCTACGCCGCCGGCTGGATGGCCGCCCTGATCTGCTACCCGCCCTTCATCATGATGAACGGCGGCGGCCCGCTGGACTATCGCCCGGGCACGGCTGGCGAGGAAGGCTGGGCCTATTGGCTCGACGGCTGGCCTCTGCTCCTCACCCTCGACGGCGCGCTGCTCGTCCTGCTCACCGGCATCTACGCGCTGGCGACCGTCGCCTTCGGCTTCCGCTTCTCCAACCTCACCCATCGCGGCATCCTCACCCACGGTCCCTATGCCTGGTCGAAGCATCCCGCTTATCTCTCGAAGAATCTGTTCTGGTGGCTGGCCTTCCTGCCCTTCTTCGCGACCAGCGGCGACATGACCGACATGGTCCGCAACAGCTTCGTCCTGGCCTGCGTCAGCGGCGTCTATTTCTGGCGGGCGAAGACCGAGGAACGCCATCTCTCGGCCGACCCCGCCTATCGCGCCTATGCCGACTGGATGGCCCGCCACGGCGCCATCGCGCGGCTGCGCCGGGCGCTGTCCCGCCGCCCGCGGCCGGATGCGCTGCCGGCGGAATAAGCCGCCATGGCGGCCGCTGCCGGTCAGGCCCGGTCGGCGGGATTGTAGCGGGCGAGAAACGCCTCGAGCTTGCCCAGATAGAAAGCGAAGCTGTCCTTCTGCCGGTAGAAGCCGTGGCCTTCGTCCTTGATGATGTAGAATTCGTGCGGCTTGCCGGCGCGGGTGAGCGCCGCGTCGTAATCCTTCGACTGGTCGATCGGCACGGTGCTGTCGTCGTCGCCGTGGATCAGCAGCATCGGCACCTTGAGCTGGGCCGCCCCAGCCAAAGGGGACACCGAGTCGAGATCGAACGTCCCCGGCCCGCGGACGGTGGACTTATATTCCTTGTAGAGGCGGCTCGCGAGGAAGTCGCTCGCGTAGGAGAGCTGCTTGCGCAGATTGAAGACGCCGGCGAAGCTCGCGGCGCAGCGATAGCGTTCGGGATTGCGGGTGGCGCCCCAGGCGGCGGCATAGCCGCCATAAGAGCTGCCGACGAGACAGGCGCGCTTCGGATCGACGATGCCGCGCCCGGCCAGCCAGTCCATGCCGTCGTCGAGATCGTCCTGCATCTTGCGGCCCCACTCGCCATAGCCGCGTTTGTAATAGTCGATGCCGTAGCTGTCGGAGCCGCGATAATTGGGCTGCAGCACGGCGTAACCGCGATTGGCGAGGAACTGCACTTCAGAGTTGAACTCGAGCGTGTCGCGAACGCCGAAGGGGCCGCCATGCGGCATGATCACCAGCGGCAGGTTCTTCGGCTCGCGGCCGATCGGCAGCGTCAGGTAGGCCGGGATCTCGAGCCCGTCGCGCGCCTTGTACCGCACCGCCTCCATCGGCGCGAGCTGGGCCGGAAGCAGCTTCTCGCTCGGGCGCACCAGCGGGCTCAGCTTGGTGACCGCGAGATGGAAGACGTAATAGGTGCCCGGATCCCGGCTCGTCCCCGAATGGACCAGCAGCACCCCTTTGTCGGCGCTCTTCGAGACGATCCGGTTCTGCCGGCCGGGCAAGGCGCGGTCGATGCCGTCCTGCACCTCCTTCAGCAGCGGATCGAGCCAGAAGATGCGCGGCGCGTCATCGGTATAGCGAATCGCCTCGAGCGTGTGGCCGGCCTCGTCGAACTGAAGCGCTTCGACGTCGTTCGTGGGGCAGGCGAACAGCTTTTCGCCGACGGTCCGAGTCGCGAAATTGAATTTGTAGGCGGCGTTGAGGCCGGTCTCCCGGTTCGACAGGATATAGCCGTCATCGCTCCCGGCGACGAAACACAGGGCGCCGGTGGGGATGTCCGCGAACATGTGCCACTCGCCTTTGGCGGTGGGACGGAACTCGGTCTCGGGCCCGTGTCGGTAGGAGAAGAACCAGCCGCCTTTCTGGGTATAGCCTATGCCCGCGCGCACCACGCCCTGGTTGTCGGCATACCAATCGTAAACGCCGTCGATCGCACGCACCTGAAGCGCCGAATGATTGTCCTTGAGGTCGAAACGATAGACGGAAGGCGAAACGAAATAGGAGCGGCTGACCGAGAGCAGGAGATAGTCGCCGTTCGGGTCCAGGAAGACGATGTCGTCGCCGAGCATCGTCTGGTCGGTGAAGCCGATGAAGGTCGCCGCCTCGGTCGTCGCATCGAAGGCGAGGAGCCGGGTGGCGCGGCCCTCGACCGAGGCGGTCCCGAGGCCCATCGTCTCATATTGCCGCGCCTTCACCACCACGCTGACGAGAAAGCGGTTGTTGCCGGCCCAGCCATACCAGCGCAGGTCGCTCCCCTTCGGCAAGGCGAAGCCCTTCAACTCGCCGGTCGCGATCCCATAGGTGCCCAGCATCTCCTGGCCGCGCACCTGCATGCGCGCGAGCACCTTGCTGCCGTCGGGCGAGAGCTCGAGCCCCTGCATCGTCGGACGCTCGGCGAAGGTCTCCATCGGGATGCGGGGCGGCCGCTGGTCCGCCGTCGCGGCCGCAGCCCAGAGCGGCGAGCCGCGCAAGAGAGTGGAGGTGCCGATGGCGCCGAGCAGCACCCGCCTGTCGATCTGCATCATTCCCCCTCAGGCCTTTGCCGCCTCTTCGGTCCCCACCGGATTCGCGGCCGCCTCCAACCGTTTACCAGCCTGGGCGGCCGCGGCCAGAGATTTCCTCGCCGCCTCAGCGGCTTCATCCGAGCGGGGCGGGCCACGAAGCGCCCCGGCCGCAACGGCCGGGGCGTTTTCGCGTCCGCGGTTCATGCGGCTGCTATTGTCCGGACGCCGATCAGGTTGGCGAGGATGCGGCCGCCCGCCGGGGTCAGGATGGACTCCGGGTGGAACTGGACGCCCGCCTGCAGCGCCTCGGCGTCGCTGATCGCCATCGCCATGCCGTCGATCCGGGCATGGACCCGGAAGCGGGCCGGGATGTCGCGGGTGCAGAGCGAATGGTAGCGGCCGACGCGGACCGGCTCGGCGAGGCCGGCGAACGGGCCCTCGCCGTCATGATCGAGCAGGCTTGCCTTGCCGTGGACCGGCTCGGCCGCCCGCTCCAGCGGCGCGCCGGCCTCCATCAATATCGCCTGCTGGCCGAGGCAGACGCCGGCGAGCGGCACCCGGCCCTTGGCGAGCGCCACCAGCTCGAGGATGCAGCCCGAATCCTCCGGCCGGCCGGGACCGGGCGAGATCAGGATCGAGGCGCCGCTCTCTTGGGCGGCGGCGAGCGCAACCCCGGCGGAGACGGTGTTGCGCAGCACCCGCACCCCCGCGCCGAGCCGCTGGATTGCATCGACCAGGTTGAAGGTGAAGGAATCGAGATTGTCGATGAGCAGCACCTGCGCGGTCACGGCGCCTCTCCCGCGGCGGCGATGGCGGAGAGGATGGCGGCGGCCTTGCGCCGGGTCTCGTCGGCCTCACGCATCGGATCGCTGTCATGGACGATTCCCGCGCCGGCGCGGACGAAGGCGATGCCGTCCTTGACCACGGCCGAGCGGATGACGACGCCGGTGTCCATCGCGCCGTCGCCGGCCAGCCAGCCGATCGCGCCGCCATAAGGCCCGCGCTTGGTGCGCTCGGCGCGGCGAAGCAGCTCGGTCGCCTTGATCTTGGGCGCGCCGGAGAGGGTGCCGATGTTGAGGCAGGCCTGGAGCGCGTGGAAGCAATCATAGCCGATGCGGAGCGAGCCCTTGACCGACGAGACGAGGTGCATGACCCGGGCGTAGCGCTCGACGTCCATCAATTTCGCGACGCGGCGGGTGCCGGGGATGCTGACCCGGGCGACGTCGTTCCGCGCCAGGTCGACCAGCATCATATGCTCGGCGACCTCCTTGGTATCGAGGCGGAGGTCCGCCTCCATCTGGTCGTCCTCGTCGGCATCGGCGCCGCGCCGGCGGGTGCCGGCGATCGGCTTCACCTCGACGATCGGCCAGCCCTCCTCGCGGCCGACGCGGACCGAGACTTCGGGCGAGGCGCCGAACAGCAGATGGTCGGGCCCGGAGACGAAGAACATGTAGGGACTCTTGTCGAGCCGGCGCAGCGCGGCGAAGGCGGCGAGCGGGTCGGCGCAGGGAGCGGAGAAGGTGCGCGAGGGGACGACCTGGTAGATGTCGCCGGCGAGGATATGCTCCTTCATCCGCGCGACGACCTCCGCATAGGCCTCGTCGTCGAGATCGGTCGCGGGCTCCGGTCCGGGACGCAGCGCCGGCGCGGCGACGGGGGCGATCGGCGCCGCGCAGCGCGCGGCGAGTGCCGCCAGCCGCTCGGCGGCGCCGTAATGGGCGCGGACCTTGTCCTCGCCCTCCTCGGCGCCGAAGGCGGTGCAGACCAGGCGGGGGGCGAGGCCGGGCTCGGCGACGATCAGCGATTCGGCGAGCCAGAAGACGAAATCCGGGAAATCGAGCGGGTCGTCCTGGCCGCCGGGCAGATCCTCGAACAATTCGACATGGTCGAAGGAGAGGATGCCGAGGCAAATGAGGGTGAAGGGCTCCTCCGGAGTCTCGTTCCGCAGGCCCGAGGTCAATGCGCGCAGCACGTCGAAGGGCGAGGGGGCGAGCAGCCGTGCCTCGGCATCGTCGCCCGCGGGGGGCGGAAAGCGCAAGATGAGGCGGTCCGGCTCGCGTCCCGTCACCCGGTGGGCGAGGGCGCGGGCGATCGCGGCGAGCACGTTGACGCCGCCGGCAGTGAGAGCGGTGAGGCTGACCTCGAAGCCGAGGCATTCGATCCGCACCGCAGCCTGGTCGAGGATCAGGCTGGGCCCGGCCAGCGTCTCGAGCAGGAAGGTGTCGCGGCGGCGGCCGCCATCGGTCAGCGCCGCATAGAGATCGAGCCGGTCCGGCGCGCCGGCGAGACGACGGGTCAGCGCCCGCGCGCTGCCCACCGCCGCGAGCGGGGCGCTCATGCCAGTTCGCGCCCGACCGCGGCGACCACCGGCGCGAGCGCTTTCATCAGCTGCGCGAAGCCCTCGGGATAGAGCGACTGGGCGCCGTCGGACAAGGCGACGGCCGGGTTCTCGTGCATCTCGACCAGGATGCCGTCGGCGCCGCAGGCGGCCGCGGCGAGCGCCATCGGGATGACGAAGTCGCGCACGCCGGTGCCGTGCGAGGGGTCGACCAGCACGGGGAGGTGGGTCTTCTGCTTGATGTAGGGGATGGCGTTCAAGTCGAGCGTGTTGCGGGTCGCCGTCTCGAAGGTGCGGATGCCGCGCTCGCACAGCACCACCTGCTCGTTGCCGGCGGCGAGCAGATATTCGGCGGCGAGCAGCAATTCCTCGACCCTGGCCGACATGCCCCGCTTCAGCAGCACCGGCTTGCCGGCCTTGCCGACCGCCTTCAACAGCGAGAAATTCTGCATGTTGCGGGCGCCGATCTGGATCGCGTCGGCATATTCGGCGACCACGGCGACGTCGCTGCTTTCCATCACCTCGGTGACGACCGGAAGGCCGGTCTCGTCGCCGACCTCGCGCAGGATCTTGAGGCCTTCGACGCCGTGGCCCTGAAAGGCGTAGGGGCTGGTCCGCGGCTTGTAGGCGCCGGCGCGAAGGCCATGCGCGCCGGCCTGCTTGGCGAAGGCGGCGGTGTTGCGCATCTGCTCGCGCGTCTCGACCGCGCAGGGGCCGGCGATCACGGTGAAGCCGCGGCCGCCGATCGCGTGGGCGCCGAAGCGGACGATGGTGTCGTGCGGGTGGAGCTCGCGGCTGACCAATTTGTACGGCGCGAGGATCGGCTTCAGCGATTCCACCATCGGGTGGCTGTCCAGCGCCAGCTCCGCCAGCACCCGCTCGTCGCCGAGCGCGCCGAGGACGACCCGCTCGGCGCCCGGCATGTGGAGCGGCTTCAGGCCCTTGGCTTCGATCTTCTCGATCAGCTCGCGGGCGGTTTCGGCAGTGGCTTCGGGCTTGAGGACGATGATCATGATGGGATGTCCGGATGAATGGTGGAGGCACAAAAAAACCCGCCTGTGGGGCGGGCCTGCTGTCGCTTGGTCGAAGAGCTGTTCGTCTTCAGGTCATGCGGTCATGCGGGCGCGCCAGGCGTCATCGGCCGGCCAGCGCCACCAATTGGTCGAGGAAGAAAGGCTCTTCGCACCCATGACGCGCTGGGTATCCGAGTCGCTTGCGGCTGGCAAGCGCCTCCATTGCGGGGCACCGCGCGCCGTGACAGAAAGCGGCCATGGACCCGATCGACCGCCGCTTCTTCCTCGCCTCCACCGCGGCCGCCGCGGCCC
>JAQGLF010000277.1 GCA_028293025.1 Alphaproteobacteria bacterium | reverse complement strand
GCGCGACGTCGATGCCGATATCGTCGCGCTGCCCCGTGACCGAGATCGGATCGGGCAGCTTTACCGAGACGATCGCGGTCAAACCTTCGCGCATGTCGTCGCCGGTCAGGCTGACCTTCTCGCGCTTCATCATCCCGGACTTGTCGGCATAATTGTTGAGCGTGCGCGTCAGCGCCGCACGGAAGGCGGCAAGATGGGTGCCGCCGTCGCGCTGCGGGATGTTGTTGGTGAAGCAGAGGGTCTGCTCGTAATAGCTGTCATTCCATTCGAGCGCGACCTCGATGCCGACGTCGTCGCGCTGGCCGGTGACCGAGATCGGGTCCGGGATCAAGGCCGTCTTGGCGCGGTCGAGATAGCGGACGAAGGCCGAGATGCCCCCCTCATAGTAAAGCTCGATCGACTTCTCCTCCTCGTGCCGCGCGTCGGTGAGGATCAGGCGCACGCCCGAATTGAGGAAGGCGAGCTCGCGGAAGCGGTGCTCGAGCCTGTCCCATTCGAACTCGACGATCTTGAACGTCTCGGACGAGGGCATGAAGGTGACCTTCGTGCCCTTCCTCCCCTCCGGCGCCGGGCCGACCAGCTTCAGCGGCGCTTCGGCGTCGCCGTGGTGGAAGCGCATCCAATGTTCTTCGCCGTCGCGCCAGATGGTGAGCTCCAGCCATTCCGACAGCGCGTTGACCACCGAGACGCCGACGCCGTGGAGGCCGCCCGACACCTTATAGGCATTGTCGTCGGACGTGTTTTCGAACTTCCCGCCGGCATGGAGCTGGGTCATGATGACCTCGGCCGCCGACACGCCCTCCTCGGCATGGATGCCGGTCGGAATGCCGCGGCCATTGTCCTCGACCGAAACCGAGCCGTCGGGGTTGAGGACGATCCGGATGAGGTCGCAATGGCCGGCCAGCGCCTCGTCGATCGCATTGTCCGAGACCTCGAACACCATATGGTGCAGGCCCGACCCGTCGTCGGTGTCGCCGATATACATTCCGGGCCGTTTGCGGACCGCGTCGAGGCCCTTCAGCACCTTGATGGAATCGGCGCCGTAGGCGTTTTCGCTGGGGGATGTTGCCATGGACAGGATATAGCGACGGAAGCGCGGAAAACCAAGGAAAACGGCCCGATTCCACCCGCTTTTTTCGGCGGTGCAACATGACCGGAAATGGCGGGAAAACAGGCCGATCGCGGGGTCGGCGCCGCCTTATCGATAGTTGAAGCTGATGCTGATCCGATCTGTCTTACCCTTGCCGGGAACGACCTCGTGGCGGAGCCAGCTTTCCCAGAGGTAGAGGGTACCGGGCCTCGGCTCGGCGGTGACGAAGGTCCTGAGCGATTCCGGCGCGTCGGCGCGGCGGGTTGGAGCGGCCATCATCATCGGCAGGCGCGGGTCTTCGAGCTTGAGCACACCCGCCCCGGCCGGCACCATCACGTAGAAGGTGCCGGAGACGATGCTGTGCGGGTGGATGTGCGCCGAATGGACGCCGCCGGGCTTCAGCACATTGACCCAGAGGCTGTCGAGGCGAAGGCGCCGGCCGCCGAGGTCGAAGGCGCATTCCTGCGCGAAGGCGGCGACGTGGCGGTTGAGGCGGCGGACCAGCTCGGCGAAGCGCGGATCGCGCGTCGGCAGATCGTCCAGCGAGGCATAGGAGGTGTAGCCGCGATAATGGTGCTCGCGCGACCAGCGGCGGCCGGCGCCGTCGTCTTCGGCGAGCGTGCGGCAGGATTGCTCGAGCTCGGCCAGGAAGGCGGGATCGTCGAGCGAAGCCTCGTAGAACAGGCTGGCGAAGAGCGGGCGGCTGGGCATCGCGCCTGCGTTAGAGCAAGTTCGGCTTCGGCTGAAGCGCTCTCAGTCCGGGGTCAGCCGTCCCTCCGCGACGTGCCACCAGCTGCCGGCTGCGCCCGCGAAGAGCGAGCGCTCGGTGCCGGTGACCCAGACCTGGCCGCCCCCCGCCTCCAGCCGCGCGAACAAGGCGGCGCGGCGGCGCGGGTCGAGATGGGCGGCGACCTCGTCGAGCAGCAGGATCGGCCGCCGCCCGGCCCGCTCGGCGACGAGGTCGGCATGGGCGAGGACGATCGAGAGGAGCAGGGCCTTCTGCTCGCCCGTCGAGCAGCGCTCGGCAGGCTCGTTCTTGCCGAGATGGGTGACGAGGAGGTCGGTGCGGTGCGGCCCCGCGAGGGTGCGGCCGGCGGCGGCATCGCGCGCTCGGCCCGCTTCGAGGGCTGGGAGCAAATCCTCCTCGCCCCCCGCCAGCGCGAGCGCGGCGCGGGCGAACGGCCCTTCCGGCGCCTCGGCGAGCCGCTCGCGCAGCGCCGCCGCCGTCTGCCGCCGCGCTTCGACGATGGCGGCGCCATGCTCCGCCATCCGCGCCTCCAGCGCCGCCAGCCAGGCCTCGTCCCGCGCGCCCCCTTCGCCGAGCAATTTGTTGCGCGCCCGCATCGCCGCTTCGTAGCGGGCGGCGTGGATCGCATGGCCGGGGACCAAGGCGAGGACCAGCCGGTCGAGGAATCGCCGCCGCCCGCTCGCCCCTTCGAGGAACAGCCGGTCCATCGCCGGAGTGAGCCAGAGCACGGAGAGCCATTCGGCAAGCGAATTGGCCGAAGCCGGCGCCCCGTTGATCCGCACCTGCCGCCGCTCCGGGGCCGCGGATGAGGTGCCGGTGCCGATGTCTACGAGGCCCTCCCCTGAAGGGGAGGGGCTTAAGCGGGCCGCGACCGCGAATGTCCCCGGCCCATCGCTCCGCGCCATCTCCTCCAGCGTGGCCCCTCGCAGCCCGCGGCCCGGGGACAGCAGCGACACCGCCTCCAGCACATTGGTCTTCCCCGCCCCGTTCTCGCCGGTGAGGATGACGAGTCCCGGCCCCGGCGCGATCAAGGCGTCGGCATAGGAACGGAAGTCGGAAAGGCTGAGGCGGGTGAGCGAGGACATCCGCGCCGAGATACCATCTCGGCGGGAAGTTTATACCCGCATCGGCATCAGCACGTAGAGCGCGGAGGCCTTGTCGTTCTCGCGGAGCAGGGTGGGGGCGGCCGCGTCGGCGAGGTGCATTTCGACGATATCGCCTTCGACCTGGCCGAGGATGTCGAGCAGATAGCGGGCGTTGAAGCCGATCTCGAGGCCGTCGGCGTTATAGTCGCCCGACACTTCCTCGGCGGCGGTGCCGTTCTCCGGG
>JAQGLF010000061.1 GCA_028293025.1 Alphaproteobacteria bacterium | reverse complement strand
CGTAGCGCGGCATGTTGGCGTGGATCATCTCGACCGCGCAGCAGGCGAGGCCGAAGGTCATCCACCAAAGCGAGCCGGTGCGCGCCCATTGGAACAGATCCTCGGTCGAGGTGACGAGGAAGCCCTTGTCACCGACCTCGTCCTGGATCTGGGTGAAGAAATGCGGATCGGGCTGCTGGAGGTCCGCTGGCCGCTCGTTTTCGTGCCGGGGATCGAGGATCACTCCCATTCGAGCGCCCCCTTCTTCCAGGCATAGACCAGGCCCAGAGCGAGCTCGAGCAGGAACAGCATCATCGAGCCCCAGCCGACCAGGCCGATATGCTTGAGCGACACCGCCCAGGGGAACAGGAAGGCGGCTTCGAGGTCGAAGACGATGAACAATATGGCGACGAGGTAGAAGCGGACGTCGAACTCGGCGCGGCTGTCCTCGAAGGCGGGGAAGCCGCATTCATATTCAGCGAGCTTGTCCGGATAGGGATTGGCCGCCCCGGTCAGCTTTGCCACCAGCATCGGCAGAGTCACGAAGGAGAGCGACAGGCCCAGAGCGACGGCGAGGAACAGGAGGATGGGCAGGTAACCGGCGGCGACTGACGCCATTGAGAGTCTCCGGGGGGATCAGAGTTGCGCGGCTTCTAGGGCAGCCGCCCGGCCGCCGCAACCGCCCTCAGCCATTGACAGCCTCTCTCCGCCCGAACAGTTTCGCGGGCGAATCATTGGGGGGTTTTCGCGATGAAAATGATTGTGCTTGCGCTCGCCGCAGGGGTTGCCACCCTTGCCACTCCGACCCAGGCTGCGATGGTGCGGGCCCAGGACCCGGGTTCGGTGGTCGCCGCGCTCAAGGGCGGCGGCTATCCCGCCACGCTCGGCGTCGACAAGGTCGGCGATCCGATGGTCACGTCGGTCGTCGGGGGAACCACCTTCAAGATCTTATTCTACAATTGCACCAATCACAAGGATTGCGCGACGGTCCAGTTCCACTCCGGCTATGATTTCGACCACGCATTGCCGCTCGAGACCATCAACGAATGGAACCGGGGCCAGCGCTTCGGCCGCGCCTATCTCGACAAGGAGAACGACCCAATCCTGGAAATGGACGTCGATCTCGACGACGGCGGCGTCGCGCCTTTGCTGTTCATCGACAATGTCGAATTCTGGTCGAGCATCCTCGGCAATTACGAGAAGCATATCGGCTTCCGGAAGTAGCTCAGGCCCGAAGCGCGTTCGCCACCAGCTTGTGCAGCCGCGAATGAATATGGTCGTTTCCGGCCAGCACCTGCCCTTTCGCAAGGGCGGCGTCGGCGCCGCGATAGTCGGTGACGAAGCCGCCCGCCTCGCGGACGAGGAGGATGCCGGCGGCGATGTCCCAGATCTGCAGGTCCTCCTCCCAGAAGCCGTCATAGCGGCCCGCCGCCACCCAGGCGAGGTCGAGCGCGGCCGAGCCGAAGCGGCGGATGCCGGCGACCTCGATCGAGACCGCGTCGAGGATCTTCTGGAAGCGGCCGGCATCGCCATGGCCCTTGAACGGGATGCCGGTGGCGATCAGCGCGTCGGCAAGGTCGCGGCGGGCGGAGACGCGCAGCCGCCGCTCGTTGAGCCAGGCGCCCCTGCCCTTCTCCGCCCAGAAGCTCTCGTCGGTGAGCGGCTGGTAGACGAGGGCCTGCGTGATCTCCGGCTTGCCCTGCGCCCCGCGCGGATCCTCGACCGCGATCGAGATCGCGAAATGGGGAAGGCCGTGGAGGAAGTTGGTGGTGCCGTCGAGCGGATCGACGATCCAGCGCGGCTTGTCGGGGTCGCCCTCGATCTCGCCGCCTTCCTCGAGCGTCAGTCGCCAGTCGGGGCGGGCGTGGCGCAATTCGTCGACAATGGTCTGCTCGGCCTGCCTGTCGGCCATCGTGACGAAGTCGGCGGGGCCCTTGCGGCTCACCTGCAGCTGCTCGACCTCGTTGAAGTCGCGCCTCAGCCGCGGCGCCGCCTTGCGCGCCGCCTTCTGCATCACCGTGACCAGACCTGAATGACTAACCAAATCGATCCTCCAAGGTCCCTCTCCCCTCGCGGGAGAGGGACAGCCGCGAAGCGGCAGGGTGAGGGCCCGTCCTCGCCTTGCCCTCACCCTCCCAAGCTTCGCTTGGCCCCCTCCCTCTCCCGCAAGGGGAGAGGGAGAATGGGCTAATCCGCCCGCCTCACATAGGTCTGCTCGTAAACGTCGACGACGATGCGGGTTCCGGCGGTGATGTGCGGCGGGACCATGACGCGGATGCCGTTGTCGAGGATCGCGGGCTTGTAGCTGGAGGAGGCGGTCTGCCCCTTCACCACCGCATCGGCCTCGACGATCACCGCCTCGATCTGGTCGGGGAGCTGGACCGAGATCGGCCGGTCGTCATACAACTCCATCACCACGTCCATGCCGTCCTGGAGGAAGGCGGCCGGTTCGCCGATCAGGTCGCGCGGCAGGTGCACCTGCTCGTACGTGTCCTTGTCCATGAAGACGAGGCTGTCGCCGTCGGCATAGAGATACTGGAAATCCTTGGTGTCGAGGCGGACCCGCTCCACCGTCTCGGCCGAGCGGAAGCGGATATTGTTCTTGCGGCCGTCGATGAGGTTCTTCAGCTCCACCTGCATATAGGCGCCGCCCTTGCCGGGCTGGGTGTGCTGGATCTTCACGGCGCGCCAGATGCCGCCTTCATATTCGATGATGTTGCCGGGACGAATGTCCACGCCGCTGATCTTCATGACCTACTCACTGTCTGGAAAGAGCCGCGGCGGGCCTTAGCGGCTCGCCGCCCACACTTCAACGTCAGGCCGGGCCTGACCCGGTATCCACCGTCTTCGGCCCGCCGGTATTCCCTCCCGGCCCCTTTCGTTCCCCGGCGAAAGCCGGGGTCCAGCTCCGAGCCGCTGGGTCCCGGCTTTCGCCGGGAAACAATCAGCGCTTGTTCCCCGCCAGGAGCGGATAGGGATTGATCGGCGTCCCCTGCCACCAGCGTTCGCCTTGGCCCATGCGGTTGATCGCGAAATGGAGGTGGGGTGCCTCGGGGCTGGCATCGCCGGTCGAGCCCACCCGGCCGATCGGATCGCCCTGCTTCATCGCCTGCCCTTCGTGCAGGCCGGGCGCATAGGCGTCGAGATGGGCATAATAATATTGCCACGCGCCGTCGGGCGAACGGACGTAAGCCGTGATGCCGCCGCCGCCCTTGCTGAAGAACAATTTCTCGAGCGTGCCCGGCGCCGCGGCGACCACCAAGGTGCCGCGCGGGGCCATGATGTCGGTGGCATCGTGGACGCGGCTCCCGCCGCGGGCGGCGCTATAGGTGTCGGTGAGCTGCTCCGGCTTCACGCCGACCACCGGGATGGCGAGGCCGGTCGGGCCGCGAATAAGCTGCCCCGGCGCGGCGGTGGAGGGCGCCTCCCCCGGCGCGGCTGATGGCTCCGCGACATGGCCGCGGTTGAAGGCCATCAGCCAGAAGGCGCTGGTCAGCGCCACGCTGATCGCGGCGGTCAGGACGATGACGAGGATCAGTTTCAGCCGGTCCATGCTCCTCCAACGCAACTTATTTCCGGTCCGTTCCGTTTCGACCGCTCAATGACCGGCATGGTGCGCATCGGTTGCTCGGGCTGGATCTACCGCCACTGGCGCGGCATCTTCTATCCGGAGAAGATGCCGCAGAAGCATTGGTTCGCCCATTATGCGGCGACGTTCGACACGGTCGAGATCAACAACAGCTTCTACCGGCTGCCCAAGGCGGAGACGTTCGACGCGTGGCGCGCACAGGCGCCGCCGGGCTTCCGCTACGCCGTGAAGGCGAACCGCTTCCTCACCCAGGCAAAGAAGCTCAAGGATTGCGCCGAGCCGCTCGGGCGCTTCCTGACGCCTACCCGCCATCTCGGCGAGACGCTCGGGCCGATCCTCTACCAGCTGCCGCCGCGCTTCCGGGTCAACAAAGAGCGGCTGGCCGAGTTCATCGCTCTCCTCCCCCGCGATCTCGTCCACGTCTTCGAATTCCGCGAGAAGAGCTGGCTCAGCGAGGAGATCCTGGCCTTGCTCGACGAGGGCGGAATGTCCTTCTGCGCCCACGACATGCCGGGCCTGGCGACCCCGCGCTGGGCGGCTGGACCGATCGCCTATGTCCGCTTCCACGGCGGCGTGGGCAAATATTGGGGGCGCTATCCGGACAAGGTGCTGCTGTCCTGGACCGACTGGATCGTGGCGCAGGCGCAAGCCGGCCGCGATGTCTGGTGCTATTTCAACAACGACATCGGCGGCCATGCCGTCCACGACGCGCTGACGCTGCGGGGGATGGTCGGACAGGCGCTGCGGTAATGTTATTCGTCATGCCGGATCTGATCCGGCACCCATGAAGAGAAGCGGCTAACGGTTCGAGCCGTCCGTGTTCATAGATCCCGGATCAAGTCCGGGATGACGGGATGGCTAACACCTCCTGAAACGCCTTTACCGCAGCCGCCGGCCCGCCCGAATGCCCCCAGACCGCGCCGCAAACCGCGAGAAAGTCCGCGCCCGCCTCGACCAGCAGGCCGCCATTCCCCGGCGTGATGCCGCCGATAGCGACGCAGGGTATCTCGAACAGGCGCGACCACCAGGAGAGGATCGAAGGGTCGGGCCGATGGAACACGTCCTTGGTCGCGGTCGGGAAGAAGGCGCCGAAGGCGACATAATCCGCCCCCGCCTCGCCCGCTTCCATGGCGAGGTGGCGGCTGTCGTGGACGGTTACGCCGATCTGGGCATTGGGGCCGAGCAGGGTCCGCGCCTCGCGCGGGTCGCCGTCGCCCTGGCCGAGATGGACGCCATCGGCGCCGAGACGCCGCGCCAGCTTCATGTCGTCGTTGACGATGAAGGCGACCTCATGCGCCTCGCAGATGTGCTGGAGGGGCTCGGCGAGCGCCGCGGCTTCGTGCTGCCCGACGCCCTTCACGCGGAACTGGAAGGCGGCGACGGGGCCGCCGGACAAAGCTTCCTCCAGCCGCGCGGGGAAATCCCCGCCGACGTCGAGCGGCGAGATCAGGTAGAGCTGCGCCGGCGCCCGCGCCGCCGGATCGAAGCGAGCGGCGAAATCGGGATCGAGCTCGACCCCCTCCTCTTCCGCTTGCGGGAGAGGATCGAAATGAGGGCCTTCTTCCTTTTGTCCTCGCTCCAACGTCGCAGACCCTCGCCCTGCCCTCTTCCGCACGCGGGAGAGGGGAGTTTTCACTCCTCGCCTTTGTAGATCCGCACCAGCTTGTCGAGCATCGCCAGCGCTTCCTCGCGCGGGCGCTGGAAGGCGTTGCGGCCGATGATCGAGCCGTTGCCGCCGCCGTCGCGGATGTCGCGCGCGTCCTGGAGGACGGCGTCGGCGCCCTTGGCGGCACCGCCCGAGAAGACGATGATGCGCCGGCCGGCGAAGCAGCATTTGACGACGTGGCGGACGCGCTCCGCCTGGTTCGACCAGTCGGTGCCTTCATAGGCCTTTTGCGCCTCCGGCTGCTCGATATGGGCGCTGGGCAGCTTGACCTTGATGATATGGGCGCCGAGCAGGGCCGCCATGTGCGCGCCGTAGGAGGTGACGTCGAGCGCAAGCTCGCCGTCCTTCGACAGGTCGCCGCCGCGCGGATAGGCCCAGATGACGGTGGCGATGCCGACCGACTTCGCCTCGGCGGAGAGCTCGCGGATCTCCTCCATCATCTCGATCACCTCTTCCGACCCCGGATAGATGGTGAAGCCGATCGCCGAGCAGCCGAGCCGCAGCGCGTCCTCGACGCCGCCGGTCACCGCCTGGTCCTTGCGCGTCGCCCAGCTGTTCGAGCTGTTGATCTTGAGGATGGTCGGGATCTGGCCGGCGAAAGTGCCCGCCCCCGCCTCGAGCGCGCCGAGCGGCGCCGCATAGGCATTGAGGCCGGCGTCGATCGCCAGCTGATAGTGATAATGCGGGTCGTAAGCGGACGGGTTGATCGCGAAGCTGCGCGCCGGGCCGTGCTCGAAGCCCTGATCGACCGGCAGGATGATCATCTTGCCGGTGCCGCCGAGCCGCCCCTGCATCAGCATCCGGGCGAGGTTCGCCTTGGTGCCGGGATTGTCGGATTCGTATCTGTCGAGGATCGCCTTGACCGTCGGGGTGATGCTCATCTGGCGCGAAGCTCCGTTTCGTTGCCGATTCGTCGGGATCGCGCCCCGTTATCGCAGCGGCGCCCGGCGCACAAACCGCCCGGCCTGCTCGGGCGCGGTCGGCGCCTTCCCATCGTGGTTAAGAATGCCTTTACCATTTCCGTTTACCACGACGGGTGGGAATTGGGGGTTTTCGACATGATCGGTCTTATCGCGCTGCTCAACGTGAGCCAGCCTCTGCCATGGCTCGACCGGAGCTGGATCAACCATCAGGCCCGGCGCGAGATGCTCGTCGCCGCCAGCGCCTCGAGCTTCGACCCGGTGCCGAGGCTGCGCCTCGTCCTGCCGGCGCGGGTGCATTTCGCCCGCCCGTCGCGGATCGGGATCAGCGGTCCCTCGGGAATGTGACGCGCGGCCGGGCCCAAGGCCCGGCCCTTTCACTCCACCGTAACGCTCTTCGCCAGGTTCCTCGGCTGGTCGACGTCCGTGCCCTTCGCCACGGCGACGTGATAAGCGAGGAGCTGGACCGGGATCGCGTAGACCAAGGGCGCGATCAGGGGGTGGACCTTCGGCATCTCGATCGTGGCGACGATCCGCGCATCGGCCGCCGCGGCCAGTCCTTCCGCGTCCGAGATCAGGATGACGCGGCCGCCGCGGGCCTGGACCTCCTGCATGTTCGATACCGTCTTCTCGAACAGCGGCCCTGACGGCGCCAGCACGATCACCGGGACATTGTCGTCGATCAGCGCGATCGGCCCGTGCTTCATCTCGCCGGCGGCATAGCCTTCGGCGTGGATGTAGCTGATCTCCTTCAGCTTCAGCGCTCCTTCCATCGCCAGCGGATAATCCTGGCCACGGCCGAGATAGAGCACGTCGCGGGCGGCGGCGACGAAATGGGCCATGGCGGCGATGTCCTCGTCATGGCCGAGCGCCGCGTTCATCGCCGCCGGCGCCTCCTCGAGATGGGCGACGATCTCGCGCTCCTCTTCCTCGCTCATCCGGCCCTTGTCGCGCGCCATCTTCGCGGCGAAGGCGGCCAGCACGGCGAGCTGGCAGGTGAAGGCCTTGGTCGAAGCGACGCCGATCTCCGGCCCGGCATGGGTGGGGAGGAGCAAATCCGCCTCGCGCGCCATCGAGCTGGTCGGCACGTTGACGACGACGGCGATCTTCTGGCCCTCGCTGCGGGCGTGGCGGAGCGCGGCGAGCGTGTCCGCGGTCTCGCCGGACTGGGAGATGAACAAGGCGAGCCCGCCCGGCTCCAGCACCGGCTCGCGGTAGCGGAACTCGGAGGCGATATCGAGCTCGACCGGCACGCGCGCGAACTGCTCCAGCCAGTATTTGGCGACCATGCCGGCATAATAAGAGGTGCCGCAGGCGACGATGGTGACGCGCGGCACGTCGGCGAGGCTGAAGCCGATGTCGGGGAGCGCCACCTTCTGCTCGAGCGGGCGGAGATAGGAGCCGAGCGTCTGGGCGACGACGATCGGCTGCTCGAAAATCTCCTTCTGCATGAAGTGGCGGTGATTGCCCTTCTCGATCGGCGCCGAGGAGGCGCCGGAGGTGACGATCTCGCGGGTCACGGGCACGTCGTCGCGGTCGTAGACCTGGACATTGTCGCGGTGGATCACCACCCAATCGCCTTCCTC
>JAQGLF010000049.1 GCA_028293025.1 Alphaproteobacteria bacterium | reverse complement strand
GGTCGAGGTGATCCGCTCCTGCAGCTGGCCCATGTCGGTCGACAGGGTCGGCTGATAGCCCACCGCCGAGGGGATGCGGCCGAGCAGGGCCGAGACTTCCGAGCCCGCCTGGGTGAAGCGGAAGATGTTGTCGACGAAGAAGAGCACGTCCTGGCCCTCCTGGTCGCGGAAATATTCGGCGATGGTGAGGCCGGACAGAGCGACGCGGGCGCGGGCGCCCGGCGGCTCGTTCATCTGGCCGAAGACCAAAGCCACCTTGGAGCCCTCGGAGATCGCATTGCCGTCCGCGTCCTTGGCAATGACGCCGGCGTCGAGGAATTCGTGATAGAGGTCGTTGCCTTCGCGGGTGCGCTCGCCGACGCCGGCGAAGACCGAGGTGCCGCCATGGCCCTTGGCGATGTTGTTGATCAGCTCCTGGATCAGCACCGTCTTGCCGACGCCCGCTCCGCCGAAGAGCCCGATCTTGCCGCCCTTGGCGTAAGGTGCGAGCAGGTCGATCACCTTGATGCCGGTGACGAGGATCGAGGTCTCGGTCGACTGGTCGACGAAGAGCGGCGCCTCGGCGTGGATCGGGGCGGTCTCGGTCGCGCCGATCGGGCCGCGCTCGTCGATCGGCTCGCCGACGACGTTCATGATCCGGCCGAGCGTCTTCGGGCCGACGGGGACGCGGATCTGCGAGCCGGTGTCGCGGACTTCCTGGCCGCGGGTGAGGCCGTCGGTCGAATCCATCGCGATCGTGCGGACGGTGCCCTCGCCGAGATGCTGGGCGACCTCGAGGACGAGGCGGTTGCCGTTATTCTCGGTCTCGAGCGCCGATAGGATCTCGGGCAGCTCGCCTTCGAAGGCGACGTCGACGACGGCGCCGATCACCTGGCTGATGCGGCCGGCATTTTTGGTGGTTGCGGCGGTGGTGGCCATTTCTTCGTTCCTTGCCTTATCCTTGTTCCCCGGCGAAGGCCGGGGCCCAGTCTTTCTTCCTTTTTCGTCATCCCGGCGAAGGCCGGGATCTCGGCGGGTGAAAGGCGTCGGCGCTCTTCACCCACTGGGGCCCCGGCCTCCGCCGGGGCGACGGGCTAACTACAGCGCCTCGGCGCCCGAAATGATCTCCACGAGTTCCGTCGTGATCGCCGCCTGTCTCGTCCGGTTATACTGGATGGTCAGGCGCTGGATCATGTCGCCGGCGTTGCGGGTGGCATTGTCCATCGCGGTCATGCGGCTGCCCTGCTCGGACGCGGCATTCTCCAGCATCGCCCGGAAGATCTGGACGGCGACGTTGCGGGGGAGAAGGGCGGCGAGGATCTCCTCCTCGTCCGGCTCGTATTCGACGCCGGCATTGGCGCCCCCGGCCGCTTCCGCGGCGGCCGCGTCGGGACGGGCGATGGGGATGATCTGCTGGCCGACCGGCTCCTGGACCAGCGCCGAGCGGAAGCGGGCATAGAAGAGGTGGACGACGTCGATGCCGTCCGTGAGGTAGCGCTCGACCAGGTCGCTCGCAATCGCCTGAGCGTCGGCGAAGCTCAGCTGGCGGATGCCGCTCGTGTCGTATTGATGGACGATCTGCTTCGGATAGAGGCGCTGGATGACGGCGCGGCCCTTGCGGCCGACCAGATAGAAATAGACGTTCCTGCCCTGGCGGATCAGGTCGTCGGCCTGGCGGCGGGCGGCGCGCACGATGTTCGAGTTGAAGGCGCCGGCAAGGCCGCGGTCCGAGGTGCAGACAACGAGCAGATGCGCCTGGTCCTTGCCGGTGCCGGCGAGCAATTTGGGACTCTGGTCGCTGATCGCGACCCTGGAGGCGAGGCTCGCCATCACCTGCTCCATCCGCTCGGCATAGGGGCGGCCGGCCTCCGCCGCCTGCTGCGCGCGGCGCAGCTTGGCGGCGGCGACCATCTTCATCGCCTTGGTGATCTTCTGCGTCGACTTGACCGACGCGATCCTGCCCTTGAGCGCCTTGAGAGAGGCCATTTGTTCTCAATTTCCCTTCGTGTTCCTGCGAAAGCAGGAACCCAGCCTGGGCTCCCGCTTTCGCGGGAGCACATCACATCACGCAAACGTCTTCGCGAAATCGCCGATGATTGACTTGAGCTGTCCCGCCGTGTCGTCGTCGAGCGTCTTGGTGTCGCGGATCTTGCCGAGCACGTCCGCATGGTCGGTGCGGAAATGGCTGAGCAAGGCGCTCTCGAAGCGGGTGACGGCGTTGACCGGCACGTTGTCGATGAAGCCGTTGACGCCCGCATAGATGGAGACGACCTGCTCCTCGACCGGCATCGGGCTGAACTGCGGCTGCTTCAGCAGCTCGGTCAGCCGCGCGCCGCGGTTGAGCAAGCGCTGCGTCGACGCGTCGAGATCCGAGCCGAACTGGGCGAAGGCCGCCATCTCGCGATATTGGGCGAGCTCCAGCTTGATCGAACCGGCGACCTTCTTCATCGCCTTGGTCTGCGCGGCCGAGCCGACGCGCGACACCGACAGGCCGACGTTGATGGCCGGGCGGATGCCCTGGTAGAAAAGCTCGGTCTCGAGGAAGATCTGGCCGTCGGTGATCGAGATGACGTTGGTCGGGATGTAGGCCGAGACGTCCCCCGCCTGGGTCTCGATGATCGGCAAGGCGGTCAGCGACCCGCCGCCATTCGCCTCGTTCATCTTGGCGGCGCGCTCGAGCAGCCGGCTGTGCAAATAGAAGACGTCGCCCGGATAGGCTTCGCGGCCCGGCGGGCGGCGGAGCAGCAGCGACATCTGGCGATAGGCGACCGCCTGCTTGGACAAATCGTCATAGACGATCACCGCATGCATGCCGTTGTCGCGGAAATATTCGCCCATCGTGCAGCCGGTATAGGGCGCGAGGAACTGGAGCGGCGCTGGCTCGGAGGCGGTGGCGGCGACGACGATCGAATATTCCATCGCGCCATTCTCTTCGAGCGCGCGGACGATCTGGGCGACGGTCGAGCGCTTCTGGCCGATGGCGACGTAGATGCAATAGAGCTTCTCGCTCTCAGCGCCCGCCTTGTTGATCTCGCGCTGGTTGATGAAGGTGTCGAGCGCCACCGCCGACTTGCCGGTCTGGCGGTCGCCGATGATCAGCTCGCGCTGGCCGCGGCCGACCGGGACGAGCGCGTCGAGCGCCTTGAGGCCTGTCTGCACCGGCTCGTGCACCGACTTGCGCGGGATGATGCCCGGCGCCTTGACCTCGACGCGGCGGCGTTCGGCGGCGTCGATCGGGCCCTTGCCGTCGATCGGGTTGCCGAGCCCGTCGACGACGCGGCCGAGCAGGCCCTTGCCGACCGGAACGTCGACGATCGTGCCGGTGCGGCGGACGGTGTCGCCCTCGCGGATCTCGGCGTCGGAGCCGAAGATGACGATGCCGACATTGTCGGCCTCGAGGTTGAGCGCCATGCCCTTGACCGAATTGGCGAACTCGACCATTTCGCCGGCCTGGACGTTGTCGAGCCCATAGACGCGGGCGATGCCGTCGCCGACGGACAGCACGGTGCCGACCTCGGAGACTTCGGCCTCGGTGCCGAAGCTCGCGATCTGCTCGCGGATGACCTTGGAAATTTCAGCGGCGCGGATGTCCATTTTCAGCCTTTCATCGAAGCCTTGGCGGGTCTTCAGCCCTTCATTGCCAAAGCGAGATTGTTCAATTTGGTGCGGATCGAGCCGTCGATCATCTGCGAGCCGATCTTGACGACGAGCCCGCCCAGGATGGCGGGATCGACGCTGGGATCGATCGTGACGTCGCGGCCGACACGGGTCTTCAAATTGGTCTTGAGGGCGGCGATCTGGCCCTCGTCGAGCGGGTGGGCGGAGGTCACCTCCGCCGTGATCTCGCCGCGATGGGCGGCGGCGAGCAGGTTGACGAAGCGGATTACGTTGCCGAGCTGCGCAAGCCGGCGGTTCTGCGCCAACACCCCGAGGAAATTGGACGTGATCGGGTCGAGGCTCATGGCGGCGGCGACCGCCTTCACCGCCTTGAGCGCGTCCTCGCGGCCGACCAGCGGGCTGGTGGTCAGAGCGCGAAGCTCCGCCGAATCGCGCAGGCCGTCCTTCAGCGCCGCGAGGCCGGTTCCCACCGCCTCCAGCTGCCCTTCGTCGCGGGCGAGGCCGAACAATGCGGTCGCGTAGCGCCCCGCCAGACTTGCCTGAATGCCGCCGGAATTCTCCACGCGCGCCGTAACTCCAGATAGGGTTTTTATGACCTATGATAAGGAGCGCACGACGGGCGCCCCGCTAGGTCGCGGGCGCACTAGCAGGGCCATTGCTGCGATGCAACCGGGGTCACCTTTGAAAGCAAGGCCCGGGATGTGGCGGAGCCGAATCGGGCTTATGAAGGGGCCATGGACATGCTCAGCAACATCGATCCCGACGCCGCCTGGCGCGCCGTCCTCGCCCGGGACAAGGCGGCGGACGGGCGCTTCGTCACCGGCGTCCTCACCACCGGCATTTACTGCCGCCCCTCCTGCGCCGCCCGCCACCCGAAGCGCGACAACGTCCGCTTCTTTCCGACCGGGGCCGAGGCGACGGCGGCGGGCCTTCGCGCATGCCTCCGCTGCAAGCCCGACGAGGTCGCCCGCGACTCCGCCGCCATCGCCAAGGCTTTGCGGCTGATCGAGACGGCGGAGACGCCGCCGAGCCTCGAGGCGCTCGCCGCCGGCAGCGGCTATTCGCCCTTCCACTTCCACCGCATCTTCAAGCGCGCCACCGGAGTCACCCCGGCCGCTTATGCCCGAGCCAGGAGAGCCAGAGCCATGACCGAGAGCCTCGCCGCCGAAAGCCGCATCACCGACGCGATCTACGATGCCGGCTATTCCGGCCCGGGCCGCTTCTACGCCGACGCGAAGGACCGGCTCGGCATGACGCCGTCGACCTGGCGCGACGGCGGCCGCGGCGAGACCATTCGCTGGGCGACGGCCGAGACCTCGCTCGGGACGATGCTGGTCGCCGCGACCGACCGGGGCATTTGCCGCCTCTCCTTCGACGAAGGCGAGGAGGATCTGCGCCGCCGCTTCCCTCATGCCGCGGTCGCCCCCGGCGGCGACAAGATGGCGGAGCTGGTCGCGCGGACCGCGGCCGCGGTCGAGGCGCCGGAGCGCCCCCACGATCTGCCGCTCGACGTGCGCGGCACCGCCTTCCAGGAGGCGGTCTGGCGCGAGCTCTCCCGCATCCCGCCGGGCGAAAGCGTCTCCTATGCCGTGCTGGCGGCGCGGGCCGGCCGGCCGGCTGCGGTCCGCGCCGCCGGCACCGCCTGCGGCTCCAACCAGATCGCCGTGCTCATCCCCTGCCACCGCGCCCGCCGCGGCGACGGCACACCCGGAGGCTATGCCTATGGCATCGCCCGCAAGGCGAAATTGCTCGAGAAGGAGGGCGCCGCGCCGTTGCGGCTCAAGGCCTAATGCCCGGCGGCGGCAGCGGGCTTGTTTCCGCTCGCGCTCGCCAGCCGCTGCTTCAGCTCGTTGATCAGCTGGAGCGCCGAATTCGGCCCACGCCCGCCATGCGGATCGTAGGCGACCGGGCCGAGATAATAGATGGCGTCCGCGAGCTTGCCGTCATTGACCAGCTCGCTGACCAGCATCATCCGCGGTCCCGGATCCTGCGGCACGGTGCTGACCGCCTGCATCAGACCCTCCACCGCCGGCTGCGGCGGCCGCTCGCCGGCGGCGAGGAAGCTGCGATAATAAGCGACCAGCGGCCGTGGATCCTCGGACGCGCTCTTGTTGGCCGCGACGATCAGCCGGCGCGCCTCGGCCACCTTCGCATGCCGCGCGGCGCCGTCGAGATCCTCGGCCTGGCGGAGGAGGAGCATGCCCTTGCGCACGCGCCCAGAAACGCTGTCGGGCGCGACCGCGAGCAGCCGGTCGACCGTCGCTGTCGCGGCGGTGAAATCCTTGGCCGCATATTCGGCATCGGCCAGCAGCCCCAGCGCGTAGGGATCGCTCGGATAGCGTGCGGCCTTGGCGTTCAATTCGGTGAGATAGGCTGCCATCGGCTCCTTCCCCAGATTCTCGTCGAAGGCGGCGGTTTCGGGGATCAGGTCCGCCTCGCCCGGTGGCAGGACCCGCATCCTGATCGCCTCCTTCGCCGGCAGCGCGACCGGCACGGCATGCATGGTGAAACTGGCGGCGTCGAGATAGGAGCGGGCCTCGTGGTTGAGCTGGTCGAGGTCGCCGAAGGCGTCCGCTGCAGCCTTGTCGTTGGTGACGCCAGCGCCGAGCTCGGTCAGATATTTGCCAAGCTGGCCCGGCCGCTTCGGCGAGAACATGAGATAATGGGCGAGCAGCCAGCTCTCGCCGTAGAAATCCGCGTCCTCCGGAAAGGAAGCGTAGGTGGCGTCCAGCAGCCGTGGGATCGGCACCCAGCGCATCGAGGTCAGCGACCAGCCGCGATGATCGGCCGCCTTGCCGTACAACATCCTGCTCCCGCTCGTGAGGGTCGCGGTTGCGGCGATCTCGGCGAAGCCCTCGACATACCAGGCCGGGTAGGTGGCCGGGAAATATTCCAGCATGAAATGGTGGGCATATTCATGGAACAGGGTGACGTCCGGCCCCCAGCTTTCGTTGTCGCTATCCTTCCCGCGGGTCGAAATGGCGATCGGTCCCTGCATGTTGACCATGTAGAAGCCGGCGATGTCGCGGTCGTGGCCGTGATAGGCGCGACGCACCTGCTCGACCGTGTCGAAGAGGATCACCCGGACCTTGGTCGGCGGCAGGTCGGCCGGAGTCCTCGTTGCCCTGCGCAGCACCTCGTCCAGCCCCTCGAGGCGCTGCGCATATTCGACGAGCTGGCCTGCGCCGCCGTCGCTGTAGATCTGAAAATGGGCGGTTTCCGCCTCGCGCCATTCGGCATGCGCGGCCGCCGGCGCCAGCATGAGGACAGCCAGCGCCGCCAATCTGTTCAATCTGCCCACAATCCACCCCGTTTCCCTTGTGGGGCAGAGGGTTAGCCGATCCGAAGCGGCTTGTGAAGAAGCTCAAGGGAAGGCTCAGGGATGCCTATGGCATCGCCCGCAAGGCGAAATTGCTCGAGCGCGAGGGCGCCGCGCCGCTGCGGCTCAAGGCTTGGAGACGGGGTTTTCTATTAGAGAACGGGGCTAAGAGCCTGCCGCCGCCTGTGCGGAAGCCGGCGCGCCTTGCCCCTTTGCCTGCGCGGCCAGCAGGACCGCCATCTGCTCGCGCGCGGCGGCGCGGCGGGGCGATTCGTGGGGGTCGTTGGCGATCGGCTGCAGCGCGGCGATCGCCATGCCCCATTTCTTTTCGGCGGCGAACTCGTCGACGAGCAGCTGGCGGATCTCGGTATTGGCCGGCAGGGTCGCCGACACCGCGGCCAGGTTTTCCACCGCCGCGGCGGGCGGAATCTGCCCCGCCAGATGATAGCTCTGGTAGAAAGCGAGCAGCGGCAGCGGATCGTCGTGATCGCGGGCATTGGCCCTGAGCGCCAGCTGCCGCGCCTCCTGCGCTTTCGCGGCCCGCGCCGCCCCGCTCAGCCCACCGGCCGCGCGAGCGACGTCGAGCGATTTGATGACGAGGCCGCGGACATGGCTCGGGTCGACCGCGAGCAGCCGGTCCGCGGCGGCTTCCGAGGCCGCATAATTGCCGAATGCATATTCCGCCTGCGCCAGCAGATAGAGGGCGAACGGATCGTTCGGGTAGAGCCGGGCCGCGTCGCGGATATGCTGGAGATTGTCCTCGCGCAGGTGCTTTTCGTGGTCGCGGGACGCCTGCTTGCGATAGGTCGACAGCTCGTCGTCGCGGAAGGCGATCGTCTCGGGGATGAGGGCGACTTCGCTGGGACTGACCGGATGGACCGCCCGGATCACGGGCTGGGCGATGGGCACCGTCACCAATTTATATTCGAAGCTGCCGCGCAGCACATAGGCGCGCGCCTCCCGGTCGAGCTGGGCGAGGTCGCCGAACACCTTCGCCGCATCCGCCTGCGACTGGCCGGCGCTCAGCGCGTTCAGATAGGCCCGGAGCTGCGCCGCATGGACTTTGGAGAAGGTGAAGAAATGCGTCATCGCCCAGCCCTGGGCATAGGTATCGAAATCGCGGATCTTCTCGGGCGGCTTCAGGAACAGATCCTGGAGCGACACCCAATCGACCGCGATCTGGTTGCCGCGATGCTTGGCCGGCATGCCGTAGCCGACCTTGCCGTCGGCCAGGATTTTCGACGAGCCGATCAGCTCGGCAAAGCCTTCGACATACCATTGCGGATAGATGGCCGGGAAATATTGAAGCATGAAATGGTGCGCATATTCGTGATGGAGCACCAGCTCCGGCGTGAAATCGCCGGCGTGGAAGGTGGTCGAATGCGGCGTCACCAGGAACGGTCCGAGGATGTTGCTGTCGTAGAAGCCGGCCACGCCGCTGTCGCTGAGGCCGAGCGCGGCCTCGACGTCGCCGTCATTGTCGACCTCGTAGATCCTGACCTTGATCGGCTCGATCTTGTCGGAAATGGCGCTCGCCATCCGCATCAGCCCGTCGATCGTCTCCAGGCGCGTGGCGAGCCGCTGGATGTCGTTGTCGTCGCTGCGCGAATAGATGATGAAATGCGCGGTCTCGACCGCGCGCCATTCGGCATGCGCCGTTCCCGGCACCAGCATCAGCAGCGCCGATGCCAGCGCGAAAGTCAGTTTTCCCACAGCCCCATCCCATTTCCCGCAACGAAGCCAGTCGCTTAGTCCAAATCAAGGCGCCTGTGAAGAAGCTCAGAGGAAGCTGTACGGGTCGACGTCGACGGCGACCCGTACGCCGCGGGGCCAGCTCAGCTTGCCGAGCCAGTCGCGGATCACGTCCTGGACGTCGAGCGCGCGGGCGGCATGGACGAGCAGGCGCTGGCGGTGGCGGCCGCGCAGCATCGCCAGCGGCGCGGGGGCGGGGCCGAAGACCGCCATATTCTCGACCCGCGGCGCGCTGCGGCCGATCAGGCGCGCGGTCTCGGTCGCCTCGGCGAGATCCTCCGACGAGATGATGATGCCGGCGAGGCGGCCGAAGGGCGGCATCGCCGCCTCGCGCCGCGCCTCGGTTTCCGCCGCGTAGAAGCTCTCCGCATCGCCGCTGACCAGAGCGGCGATCACCGGCGCCCCCGGCTCGTGCGTCTGGACGAGGACCCGGCCCGGTTTCTCGCCGCGGCCGGCGCGGCCGGCGACCTGGGCGATCTGCTGGAAGCTGCGCTCGGCCGCCCGGAGGTCGCCGCCCGACAGGCCGAGATCGGCGTCGACCACGCCGACCAGGGTCAGATTCGGGAAATGATAGCCCTTGGTGACCAGCTGCGTGCCGACGACGATGTCGATCTCGCCCGCCTCCATCCGGCCGACGAACTCCGCCGCCTTGGCCGGCGACCACATCGTGTCGGAGGTGACGATCGCCGTCCGCGCCTCGGGAAACAAAGCGGCGACTTCGTCGGCGATCCGCTCGACGCCGGGGCCGACCGGCACCAGGCTGTCCGTCTCGCCGCATTCCGGGCAGGCGTGCGGCGGCGGCATCATATGGCCGCAATGGTGGCAGGCGAGGCGGTGGACGAGCCGGTGCTCGACCATCCAGGCGGTGCAGTTCGGGCATTGGAAGCGGTGGCCGCAATGGCGGCAGAGG
>JAQGLF010000038.1 GCA_028293025.1 Alphaproteobacteria bacterium | reverse complement strand
GCGGCGCCTGCGCCCCGGTGCGCGTGTCGATCAGCCAGATGGCCGAGCGGATGCGGTCGGTCATGATGTCGGCCGAGCGGCGGACATAGGCGATGCGGCTCGCGTCGGGGCTGATCTGCGGGTCGCTCGCCGCCTCGAGCGAGAAGAGATCGTGCGGCTCGAAGCTTCGGGACGGGCCCTCCGGTGCGGCGGCCGGCGCGGCGATCGACACCCCCGCGAGCAGGACGAAAAAGCAGATCCGCTTCAGCATGGGCATTCCCTTCCCTTTGCAGCCGCTTTTATGCGTCAGCGCCGCCTTTGCGGAAAGGCGCCATTTCATCGAGCGCGCCGATTTCGTCCAGCACCGCCGGCCGCTCGGCGGCGAGGAATTGGGCGACGGCGCGGCGGAAGCCCGGATCCGGGATGAAATGGGCCGACCAGGTGGGGACGGGCCGGTAGCCGCGGCTCAATTTGTGGGCGCCCTGCGCCCCCGCTTCGACCCGGGCGAGGCCGCGGGCGATCGCCGCCTCGATCGCCTGGTAATAGCAGATCTCGAAATGGAGGTGCGGCACCTCGGCCAGGGCGCCCCAATAGCGGCCGTAGAGCGTATCGGCGCCGATCAGGTTCAGCGCGCCTGCGATCGGCATGCCGTCGTGCAGCGCGAAGACCAGCAGGGTCCTCTCGGCCATGCGTTCGCCGAGCAAGGAGAAGAAGCGGCGGGTCAGATAGGGGCGGCCCCATTTGCGCGAACCGGTGTCCTGGTAGAAGGCCCAGAAGGCGTCCCAATGACGCTCCTCGATCTCCGCGCCGGTCAAATGCTGGACGGTCAGCCCTTCCAGCGCCGCCGCCCGTTCCTTGCGGATCGCCTTGCGCTTGCGCGAGGAGAGCGCGGCGAGGAAGTCGTCGAAGCTGCGATAATCCTCATTGTGCCAGTGGAACTGGCTGTCGATGCGGATCAGCCAGCCCGCCGCCTCGAACAAGGGCACCTCCTCCTCGTGGATGAAGGTGGCATGGGCGGAGGAGAGTCCGCTCCGGCCGACGATCGCCTCGGCGGCGCCGATCAGGGCCGGCGCCAAGGCCGGGTCGCGGGTCAGCAGCCGCCGCCCCGGCACCGGCGTGAACGGCACCGCGATCTGCAGCTTGGGATAATAATCGCCGCCGGCCCGCTCCCAGGCGTCGGCCCAGGCGTGATCGAACACATATTCGCCCTGGCTGTGGCTCTTCACATAAGCTGGCATGACCGCCGCGGGGCGCCCGTCGGCGCCGTCGATCGCGACCGGCACCGGCTGCCAGCCGGTACGGCCGGTCGCGCTTCCCGATTCCTCGAGCGCCGAGAGGAAGGCGTGGGTCAGGAAGGGATTGCCGCCGCCGGCGCAAAGATCCCAATCCTGCGCGGCGAAATCCGCAAATCCGGGCGCGATCCGCGCAACCACGTCGCTCATGCGGCGGCAACGCCCTCGTAGATGATCTGGTCCGCATAAACGGCGGCCCCGCTGCGGTCCGCGTAGCTGCGGACGGTCCAGGTGAAGACCGGCACCCCCGCGGCGCGCTTCGCGGCCGCGAAGGCGGAAGGGAGATCGCGTATGTCATAGGCGAGGAAATCTGGCCGCACATGCGCGAAGCCGAAATAGCGCTCGAACCGGCCGCGCATTCCCTTCTTGCCGCTCTCGGTGACGACGAGGCCGCGCAGCCGCTCGGGCGCGTGGCGGACGAACCAGGCGCCGACTCGCGGATTGAACGACATCACCCCCACCGCGCCCCGATAATCCTGCAATGCGCGCGCGACGGCGCGGCACAGCGGCAGGACGCGGCGATGCGGCGATTTCACTTCGATGAGGAGCGGCACCCGGCCGGCGATCAGGCTCAGCACCTCTGCCAGGGGCGGCACGGTCTCGGACGTGCCAGAGAGACGAAGCCCGGCAAGCTTGTCGGCGCTCAGATCCGCCAGCTTTCCCCGCGCGCCGGTCAGCCGGTCCAGCTCGTAATCGTGGAAGACGAACGCTTCGCCGTCGCGGCTTGCCTGGACGTCGAGCTCGATCCCCGAGCCGGCCGCGATCGCCGCTTCGAAGGCGGCGCGGCTATTCTCCGGCCGGCCCGGCCCGTGCAGGCCGCGATGGGCGAAGGGCCGCGCGCCCAGACGCTCGAGCTCAGCCCGCCTTGACGGCGACGATCGCATCGATCTCAACCGCCGCCCCGAGCGGAAGCACCGGCACCCCGACCGCGCTGCGGGCATGGCGACCGGCCTCGCCGAACACCTGCTCCATCAGCTCGGAGGCGCCGTTGGCGACCTTGGGCTGATCGGTGAAGGCGCCGGCGCTGTTGACGAAGACGCCGAGCTTCACCACCCGCTCGACCCGGTCGAGGCTGCCCAGAGCCTTGTTCATCTGGGCGAGCAGCATCAGCCCGCAGGCGCGGGCGGCGCGCACGCCATAGTCCAGGTCCCGATCCTCGCCGAGCCGGCCGGTGAGCAGCTGGCCGCCCTCGAACGAGACCTGGCCGGAAATGTGGAGGAGATTGCCGGCGAGCACGGTCGGCACATAGGCCGCGACCGGCGCGGCGGGCTCGGGCAGCGCGATGCCGAGCTCGGTGAGGCGGGAGGCGATGTCGGTCATGCGGCAGCCGTAAGCACCGCTGAGCGGCGCCGGTCAAGGCGCAGTCGCCGCAAGGCGCCAGGCGTTTTCGTTGCCTTCCGCCCCGGCGCAGCCGGCTACCCACGACCGCCCGCCGCCGGCAAAGGCCGATTCGGTTCACGCGAAGGCGCGAAGACGCGAAGATGTCCGAACGGCCTCGACGTCAGCAGCTGCCCACTTGCGTGTGAATGGTTCTTCTTTGCGCCTTCGCGCCTTCGCGTGAACCAAAATCCGGCCGATCAGCCCAGGGGCGCTAGCGAAGAGTCTCGCCGGCATGGAAAGGCACGATGCTCGTGCCGACCGCCGGGCAAGGCGAAGTCGGCGCGGCGCCACAGGCCTTCAGCCCTCCCGGGCCACCTGGAAGCCGGCGAAGCTCTGGTTGACCGGCATCAGCTCGAGCGCATTGACGTTGATGTGCGACGGCAAAGTGGCGGCCCACCACAATATGTCGGCCGTATCCTCCGCCGTCATCGGGTTCATGTCGCCGTAGAGGGCGTCGGAGGCCGCCTGGTCCCAGCCGTTGCGGACCAAAGTGAATTCGGTCTCGATCATGCCGGGCTCGATCGAGGTGACGCGGACGCCGGTGCCGTGGAGGTCGGCGCGCAGGTCGAGCGAGAATTGGCGGACGAAGGCCTTGGTGCCGCCATAGACGGCGCCGCCGCGATAGGGATAGGAGGCCGCCACCGAGCTCAGATTGATGATCGCGCCCCTGCGCGCGATCAGGCCGGGCAGCAGCCGGCGGGTGAGGATGACGAGGCCGGTGATATTGGTCTCGATCGCCTGCAGCGACGGCGCGAGGTCCGAATCCTGCACCGTGTCGAGCGGGGGCGCCAGGCCGGCATTGTTGATCAGCAGGTCAACGTCGCGGAACAAAGCGGGCAGCGAAGCGGCCGTCGCTTCGATCGCTTCGCGGTCGCGCATGTCGAGCTCGAGCGGGAGGAAGCGTTCCTCGCCAAGCTCGCCAGCGAGGCCGTCGAGCCGCTCGCGCCGCCGGCCGGTGCCGACCACTTTCCAGCCGCCGGCCGCGAAGCGGCGCGCGCTGGCGGCGCCGATGCCGGAGGTGACGCCGGTGATGAAGGCTGTTCCGGTCACTCTTGTCTCTCCTCAGGGGCGGGTCCTTCGGCCAAACGCGCGAGCACCCAGCCGGTCGCCTCGGCCCAGTCGTCGATCCTTTGGTGAGCGTGCGGGGCCGGCGGCGTGCGGCCCGCGAGGCGCGGCTCGGCGATCATGTGCAGCCGCCAGACGCGCGGCGCGTGCTTCGCCACCGATTCGTGATGGACGGCGAGATCGTCGACGAAGACGGCGGCGCTCGGCCGCATCTCGTCGACCAGCTCGACCACCGGCCGCCCCTTGCCGCCGCGGTTGAAGAGGACGCGGTGGCGGATGTCGAACCGCTCGAGCTGCTCGACCCGCCCCGCCTCATATTCGTCGCCGATATTGGTGAGGATGACGATGTCCGCGACGCGGCCGATCTCGGCCAGCGCCTCGGCCGCGCCCGGCACCAGATTCTGGCGGTGCATCTCGGTGTCGAAGAATTGATCCAGCAGCGGCCAGACCCGATCCTCGGCAACAGGCTCGCCGTCGCGGCTGAGCAGGGTGTTGCGGAAGCCGGGCGCGCTGATGTCGAAGGAGAGGCCGTGCGCCTCGCTGACCCATTCGGCGAAATGACCGATCATGTGGAGGAGCACTTCGTCGCAATCGGTGATGAGGAGCGGCCGGCTCATCCCTCCAGCCTCCGCCGCGCCGCAACCAGGGCTTCGGGCGGCACGCCGAGCGCCTCCGCGCAGGCGACGAGATCGGGCTCATGGGCTTCGAGGAAGCCGAGCAGGGCGGCAAGCAGTGACGGCTCGCCGAGCCGCTGGCGCAATTCCTCCGGGGTGAGGCCGGTCAGCGCCAGCAGCCGCTGCGCCCGCGTCTCGTCGGCGAGCGTCCAGCCCAAAGCGGAGAGGGCCAGGGCTTCCGGCTCCGGCGGGTTTGTGCGATCCTTGAGCATCTTCTAGGGATGGGCCGGTGGGACAAAAAATCCTGGTTGTCGAGGACAACGAGCTCAACCTGAAGCTGTTCTGCGACCTGCTGCGCGCGCACGATTACGTGGCCGAGCCGGTCCGCGACGGCCGCGAGGCGCTGGCCCGCGCCCGCGCATTCGCACCCGACCTCGTCGTCATGGACATCCAGATGCCCTACATCACCGGGCTCGAGCTGATCGAGCAGATGAAGGCGGATGAGGGGCTGAAGGCGACCCCGATCATGGCCGTCACCGCTTATGCGGCCAAGGGCGACGAGGAACGGATTCGCGACGCCGGCGCGGAAGGCTATGTCTCCAAGCCGATCTCGGTGGTTCGCTTCGTCGAGGCGGTGCGGGCCCTGCTCGCGGCGCCGCGAGCAGGGCCCGAGCCGCCCGCGGAGGAGCCCGCCCCTGCGTCCGCGACAACCGGGCCCGAAACGCAAGAAGCGGCCGCGCCGGATGACGAGGCCGCTCCTGAAGACGAAATTCCGGATGCCGGACCGGAAGCGGAGGAGATGGATCCCGGATCAGGTCCGGGATGACGATCGGCGGCTCGCGCCGCCGCTCGTCACTTGATCTTGGCTTCCTTGAAGTCGACGTGCTTGCGCACGACGGGGTCTTATTTGCGGAAGGTCATCTTCTCGGTGGTGTTCCGCGGATTCTTCTTCGTCACATAATAGAAGCCGGTATCGGCGGTGCTGACGAGCTTGATCTTGACGGTTGCCGACTTGGCCATGACAGCCTCTTATTTCGATGGTGGGCGAAAAATAAAAGCGGCGTCCCCGCCGCTCCCGTGCGCCGCCGCCTCTGCCTCGAAAGGGGCGCCGCTGTCAAGGTCGCAGGCGGCGCGGCGGCCTCCCCGGCTTTAACGATCCGGTAACCATATCGGCGCATCGTCCCTCCATTGCACCCACGGGGGAGCCGGACATGCGCGCCGATCACGATGCCATCATGCTGGTCAGGGCCGATCTTTGCGAGCGGCTGGCGAGCATCCAGGCCTTGTCCAAACGCCTCTCCGCCCGCGATTTCGCCGAGAATATCGGCGGGCTGAGGCGGCTGGCGGCCGCTTACGGCCTGATGCCGGTGGTGCGGCTCGCCGAAGCGCTCGAACATGCCGCCGCCGACGGCGCCGCCTGCCCGACCGCTCTCTATCTCGCGCGCCTGCAGGACGCGATCGGCTGCGAGCGGCTCGACGAGGAAGCCAGCCAGGCTCTGGTCGCCTCGGTCTCCGTGCGCCTCGGCTGAGTGGAGCCGCTCCTCACCAGCTTCGTCGCCGCCGCCCTCGGCGAATGGGGCGCGAAGACCCAGCTCCTCGTCATCATGCTCGCCGCGCGCTACCGCCGGCCGCTGCCGATCCTGATCGCGGTCGCGGTCGCCGCCACCGCCAACAGCCTGATCGCCGCTTATCTGGGCACGCTGATCCATGACCGGGTCCCGCTCCGCGCGCTGTCGCTGCTGATCGCGCTGGCCTTGATCTTCGCGGGCGGCGAAGGGCTGTTCCCGGCCAAAGCGAAGCCGATGGCCGAAAGCTGGCGGACCGGACCTTTCGTCACCACTCTCGCCTGCTTCTTCCTGCTCGAATTCTACGACCGTACGCAGTTCGTCACCGCCGCCATCGCCGCCCGTTTCGACGCCTTCGGCCTGGCGGGCGCCGGAGCCGCGGCGGGCATATTGGTTTCGACGGTGCCGGCGGCGCTGGTCGGCGAGCGGCTGGCGAAGGTCGCGCCGTTGCGCGCGATCCGCATGGCGACGGCGATCCTGTTTCTGATCGCCGCCTTCATCACCGCCATCAACGCGCTCAGGCTGGTCTAGACGGCGGCTCGTCCCTCAGGCGTCTTCGCCCTCCAGCGCCGGATAGTCGGTATAACCTTCCGGGCCCTGGCTGTACCAGGTCGCCATCTCGTCCGCCGCCAGCGCGGCGCCGCTCATCAGGCGGGCCGGAAGATCGGGATTGGCGATGAAGGGCCGGCCGAAGCTGATCGCGTCCGCAGGTCCCTCCGCCAGCGCCGCCTCCGCCCGCGCCAGGTCGAAATCCGAGTTCAGCACCAGAGGCTGCGGGAAGACCTTGCGGATCGAGGGCGAGATGGCGGGGACGTCGGACTTGCCGAACGTCCCGTCCGGCCCGGGCTCGCGCAGCTCGAGGAAGGCGATGCCGATCTCCGCCAGCGCAGCGGCGGCGGCGGTGAACAGCGTCTCGGGATCGCTGTCGAGGCAGCCCTGCGTCTCGCTGTTCGGCGAGAGGCGGACGGCGGTGCGCTCCGGCCCGACCATGTCCGCGATCGCCCGCGTCGCTTCGACGAGGAGGCGGATGCGGTTCTCGACCGGGCCGCCATAATCGTCGTCGCGTGTATTGGTGCCGTCGCGCAGGAACTGGTCGATCAGATAGCCATTGGCGGCGTGGAGCTGGACGCCGTCGAAGCCCGCCGCGATCGCGTAAGCGGCGGCTCGCGCATAATCGGCGAGCAGGCCGGGAATCTCCTCCGCCCGCAGCGGCCGCGCCTCCGCATAAGGCTGGCGCCCTTCATAGGTATGGGCATTGTAGGGCGCGTTGGTGGCCGAGGCGGAGACCGGGGCGGCGCCGCCGAGGAAGCTTGGATGGACGACCCGGCCC
>JAQGLF010000008.1 GCA_028293025.1 Alphaproteobacteria bacterium | reverse complement strand
CATATGTCCGAACGGAGCGCACCGCTCATTTTCGCTCTTCACGCTTTCAGCGCTCCAGCTTCCCGCTTTGCTCTGTGGGGATGGGCATGAGAAAGCGCGATGCGGCTGACTTTTTGCTCCGCCCGGTTAGAAGATCCGCCTATGAATCGTGAGCTCCTCGCCTGGATTCCGGGCCGCCTCGCCGGCCCGGGAGCGCCACGCCCCCGTTCCGGCGCCTGGCCGCGGGCGCTGCTGTTCGCGAGCGGGGACTTCGCCTGCAACCTCTACTGGCAGAGCATCACCCTCTATCTGCTTTTCTATTATACCGAAGTGGTCGGGCTGGCACCGGCAGCGGCGGGTCTTGTCTATCTGGCGGGCTCGCTCTGGGACGGGGTGGCGGGGCTGATCGTCGGCATCGTCGCCGACCGGCCGGGGCCGGGGCCGGCGCGCCTGCAGGCGTGGATGGTGCTCGGCAGCGTCCCGCTCGCCTTGAGCTTCCTCCTGCTCTACTGGGCACCGCCGCTGAAGGGGGCGGCTTTGATCGCCGTCGCGCTCTTTGCCCACCTTCTCTTCCGGACCCTCTATGCGGTGGTGAACGTGCCCTATGCCGCCTTGTCGGTGCAGGTGGCGGCGAGCGGGGTCGAACGCTCGCGGATCGCGGGCTTGCGGATGATCTTCGGCGCCGCCGCCGCCGCGCTCGTCGCGGCGGCGACGCAGCGGATCGCGATGCTCGTCTCCGGCCGGGTGGACGGGTCGAGCGGCTTCCTCGCCGCGGCCGCCTGTTTCGCCGCGGTCGCGACGGCTTTGCTGGTGCTGGTCGGCCTGAGGGTGCGGCCGCCGGGAAGGGCGGCGGCCGGCGCTTCGGCAGGGCTCGGCACCGCGCTGCGCAGCATCGGCCGCAACCGCGCTTTCCTGATCCTCAACCTCGCCATGTTCGCGGCAGTGGTCGGCATCACCATGGTCACCAAGGGGACGCTCTATTATTTCAAATACCGGATCGGCCATGAAGGCGCGGCCGGCGGCGCGCTGGCGCTGATGGGCGTGGCGGGGGTGCTGTTCGTGCCCTTGTGGATGGCGGTGGCGGCGCGCTGGGGCGCCCGCGCGCAATGGTTCGCGGCCATCGCCTGCGGCGGCGCGGCCCTGCTCGGCTTCGCGCTTGCCGATGTCGCCAGCATCGGCGGCATGACCATCTTCCTGATCTGCTTCCAGGCGGCGATCACCGGCTTCAGCTTCGGCTTCTGGGCGATGCTTCCGGACACGGTCGAGCATGGCGAACGCGCGAGCGGCGTCCGCGTCCAGGTCCTCTTGTTCGGGCTCGCGGCCCTGCTCCAGAAATTCGCTCTGGGCCTGGCGGCGACCCTGGTCGGGCTGTTCCTGGGGCTCGCCGGCTATGTCGCCAACGTGCCCCAGGCGCCGCAGGCGCTGGCCAGCCTGACCCATTCGATGACCCTGGTGCCGCTGATCGCGCTCGGCCTCTCCGGCCTTGCCATGGCCTTCCATCCGGGCGCGGTCCCCGAGGCGGCAGAAGCGGCAGGCTGATCAGGCGATGAGCGCGAAGCTCCCCGCCAGCCCCTCCGCGGCGGACGGGCCCACCCAGAGATCGAACAGGCCCGGCTCGACCGTCAGCCGCCCGTCCTGGCCGACGAAGAGCAGATCCTCGCGCCGGAGGGTGAAGCGGACGATCGCCGACTCGCCCGGCGCCAAGGCAACCTTGCGAAAGTCCTTGAGCTCGCGGACCGGCCTGGTGACGCTCGCCGCCCGGTCGTGCGTGTAGAGCTGCACGACTTCCTCGGCGGCCCGGCTGCCGGAATTGGTCACGCGCACCGCGACGGCGAGGGCGCCGCCGGGCCTCAGGGTCGCCGGGCCCAGATCCAGATCGGCATAGGAAATGACCCCGTAGGTGAGCCCGTGGCCGAAGGGGAAACGCGCCTCGTTGGGAGAGGTGCGGTAATGCGCCTTATACTCCTGGATCGGGCCTGGCGGATCGGGACGCCCGGTCGACTTGTGATCGTAATGATAGGGCTCCTGGCCCGATTCGCGCGGAAAGCTGACCGGGAGGCGCCCCGACGGGCCCTGGGCGCCGAGGAGGATGTCGGCGAGCGCCGGACCGGTCTCCGAGCCGAGGAACCAGCTCACCAGGATCGCCGGCGCGTCGAGCACCGCCCCCTCGAGCGCAAGGGCGCGGCCGTTCTTCAGCACGACGACGACGGGCTTGCCGACGGCGGCGACCGCCTCCGCCAGCGCCTGCTGCGGGGCGGGGATGGTCACTTCGGTGCGCGACTGCGCCTCGCCCGACATGCGCGCGCTCTCGCCGATGGCGAGGATGACGATATCGGCGGCGCGCGCCGCTTCGACCGCCGCCGCGATGCCGCCCGGCAGCGGCGCCTCGACGTCGGATCCGGCCGTCACATTCAGCAGGGCAGGGTCGGCGAGCGCCCGGCGGAGGCCGGTCGCGAGATCGACCGCCTGCTGGTCGTCGCCATAGACGTTCCAGGGGCCGATCAGATCGTGCAGGCCGGCGGCGAAGGGGCCGATCAGCGCGATCCGCCGGCCGCTGCGGGGAAGCGGCAGCAGCCCGCCTTCGTTCTTCAGCATGACGATCGAGCGGCGCCCCGCCTCGCGGGCGAGAGCGAGATTTGCGGGGCTGCGCACCCTTTGGGCTTCGCGGCCCGGCGCCAGCCTGCCGAAGGGCTGCGCGAACAGGCCGAGCCGCACCTTCATCGTCAGCACCCGCCGCACCGCCTCGTCGAGGCGCGCCATCGGCACCGCGCCCTCGGCGACGAGCCCGGGAAGATAGCGGGCGTAGAGGCCGCTTTGCATGCTCATGTCGACGCCGGCGAGGAAGGCCAGGCGGGCGGCCTCGCGTCCGTCGGCGGCGAAGCCATGGGCGACCAGCTCCTCGTCGGCCGTGTAATCGGAGACGACGAGGCCGCTAAACCCCCATTCGCCGCGCAGCACGTCGGTCAGCAGCCAGCGATTGGCGGTGGCGGGGATGCCCGAAATCTCGTTGAACGAGGCCATGACGGACCCCGCCCCGGCGTCGACGGCGGCGCGGAAGGGTGGGAAATAGACGTCGCGCAACGTCCGTTCCGAAATGTCGGCGCTGTTATAGTCGAGCCCGGCTTCGCCGGCGCCATAGGCCGCGAAATGCTTGGCGCAGGCCAGCACGGTATCGTCCCGGTCGAGCCCGGCGCCCTGGAAGCCGCGCACCCGCGCCGCGGCGAAGCGGCGGCCGACGAGCACGTCCTCCCCCGCGCCTTCGACGCCGCGCCCCCAGCGGGCGTCGCGGGCGATGTCGACCATCGGCGCGAAGGTCCAGGCGATACCGGCGGCGGCGGCCTCGGCCGCGGCGGCACGCGCCGTCCGCTCGGCCAGCGCCGGCTCGAAGCTCGCCGCCTCGCCCAGAGGCACTGGAAAGACGGTGCGGAAGCCGTGGATGACGTCGGCGGCGAACACCATCGGGATTTTGAGTCGGCTCTGCATCGCCGCCTGCTGGAGCCGGCGGTGCCAGTCGCTCCCGGCGCCGTTGAAGTTGCCGGTGATCTGCCCGGCGCGCGCCGCGGCGAGCTGCTGGTCGAGATTGTTCCGGTTGGCGGGGTTGAGCGCGCTCGCGGCGGCGCCGCCGATCGCCGAGGCCATGAGGGTGAGCTGGCCGGCCTTCTCCTCTGGGTTCATCCGCGCGACGAGTTGTTCGACGAATTCCGGCGCCGCATCGCCCCCGGGACCGATCGCCAGTCCGATCGCGGGGCGGGAGGCCAGGGTCAGCGCCGCCGCACCGGTGCCGGCGAGCACGCTCCTTCGGGTCAGCCTGCGGTCCATCTTCATCATGTCGTTCCTGTTCAGGGCCTGACGAGGGATAGCGCGGATCGGGCTTTTAGCCAGCCGCCGGTGAAACCGGCGCGCTCCAGCCCGCGGCGAATGACGGGATCCTCCCGCATCACCCGCCAGACGAGACCGCTGCGGTAATTTTCGATCATAGCGAGGATCGGCCCCTGATCGATCCCGAGCCGGTCGCTGTCGTACCAGCCCTTGCCCGGGACGACGCGGCCGTGGCGGGTCGGCACGGATGGATCGGTGAAGCTCTGATTGAACGAATCCGCGAATCCATAGGAGCCGTAGAGATCGGCGCCGTGGCGCCGCGCCATCGCTTCGAGCGCGGGCACGCAGATTTCGGGCGCGAACGGCACCGATCCCCCGGCGGCTGTCGGTGCGATCGTGCCGTCGTCGAACTCGCGGGGGCCGCGCGCGGCATAGGAATGGAAGCCGCGCGCGCGGTCGGCGGCCTTGAGGGTGACGTCGGCGGGGCCGTCGCAGGCGGTCAGGCCCCATTGATCGGCGCCGTAGCCGCTCCAGCCCATCGGGTTGCGGATAGCATAGGCCTGCTGCGCATAGGCCGCGCGGCGGCTGTTCTCGAAATAATCGAGCCCGCGAGCGCGGCCGAATGCGTCCCGGATGCCGCGGAAATCGGCCCAGATGTGGCTGTATTGATGGCCGAACATCGGCGGGAAGACGAGGTGGGGCACCCCTTCCCACACCCGCCATTTGCCGGCGGCTGGGGCAAGCCAGGCCGCCCAGCTCTCCGGCGGCGCGGGGTCGTCCTTCGCGCCCAGCGCCAGCAAATAGACCAGCATCGCCTCGTTATAGGCGACCCAATCCTGGGCGATGAAGCCGCTCTCCGGGTGCCAGCCGAGCGCGATGAGCGGTGCGCGCGGCATCGCCCAGCGCCAGTCGACCCGATCGACGAGGCGGTCGGCGAGCTCGCCGATGCCGCGCTCGGCGGGACGATTGAAATAGCCTTTGGCGAAGAGCGCGCCGGCAAGCAGCAAGGCGGTGTCGACGGTGGAAAGCTCGACCCGTTCGAAGCGGGTGCCGGCAATTGGATCGAGGAAGTGGTAGAAGAAGCCGCGATGGCCGCTCATCCCGGCCGGCGCGTCGCCCTGCGGCGCCTCGGCGAGGAAGCGCAGGGTCCGCGCGGCCCGGGCGCTGGCGAGACCCCGCGCGACATAGCCGCGCTCGGCGCCGATGGCCAAGGCGGTGAGGGCGAAGCCGGTCGCGGCGATGCTGGCGAAGGAATGGGTCGGCCACCGGTCGGGCGCGAGGCCGTTCTCCGGGTTCGTAGTCTCCCAGAAGAAGCGGAACGTGCGGCGCTGGACATCGTCGAGAAAGGCGTCGTTCGACGGCCGCGCGCGCGGCGCCGCGCGCACCGCGCCGGCGGCCGCGGCCGCCAGTGCGACGACGCC